>JAWOHQ010000261.1:0-10973 GCA_046485105.1 Candidatus Competibacteraceae bacterium
GACCAGTTCCAGGGTTAGCGGCGGCGCGCGGAGCGCGGGATCCGCGGCGGCCGCCGGCGGGAACGGCTGGCGCAGAACCTTGAACACATAAGCAGCGGCGAGCAGACCGCCGACGATCAGCGCCACGATCCACCACCACTGGCCGCTGGCCAGTGCCGCTTGTAGCAACAACCACTTGGCGATGAAGCCCCCGGTCGGCGGCAAACCCATCAGGGTCATGCCGGCCAGCGTGAAGGCGGTCAGGCTCAGCCAGAGCTTGGCGCCCGCGCCGTGCAGGCCAACGATGTCGTCGCGACCCATGGCCAGCACCATCGCCCCAGCAGCGGCGAACATCGCCGCCTTGGCCAGGGCGTGGGCGGCAATCTGGTAGACCCCGCCCTCGATCGCGAGCCGCGCCACTTCCGGCGTCGTGGCGGTCGCCAGCGGGAACAACAGGAACAGATACCCGGCCTGGGCGACGGTGGAGTAGGCCACCAGCATCTTGAGTCGGGTCTGGGTCAGCGCCCGCAACGAACCCCACAGAATCGCCGCCACGCCCAGCCAACCCAGCGCCTGGGCCGCCAGAGGGGTGACCAATTCCTGAAAGGGTCCGAACCACAGGCGCAGCAGCAGGTAGAACGACGACTTGATCACCAGGGCGGACAACAGGGCGCTCACCGGCGGCGCCGCGCCGCCATGAGCCGGCGGCAACCAGACGTGGAAGGGGAACAGGGCGGTTTTGAGCAACATCCCCAGGACCATCAACCCTGCCGCCAGTTGCGTGGCCGGCAGCGGCTGGACCAGGTCGCCGAGCAGTTCCAGCGATACCGTGCCGTAGGTTCCATAAAGCAGGGCCACGCCCATCAGATAGGCGCCGGACCCCAGCAGGGTAGCCAACAGATAGCGCAGTGCGGCGGTGACCGCCGCCCGGTCCCCGTTGATGGCGACCAGCGCCACGGCGGCCAGCCCGAGCAGTTCCAGGGTGACGTAGAGGTTAAAGATGTCGGCGGCCAGAAACAGCGCATTCAGAGCCGCCGCCAGAAAGCCGGCCAGCGGCCAGAATCCGGCGGCGAGGCGAGGACTGGCCGCAAAGTAGCTTCGGGCATAAATCGCGACCATGAGGGTGACCACGGCCGCGAGCAGCAACATGAAGGCGGTCAGGCCATCCGCCGCCAGTTCGATGCCCAGCGGCGCGCCCAGCCGCCGATAGCGTAGCGGCGCGGGCCATCCCGGGCGATTTCCGTCGCCAGCAGCAGCGCCAGCGGGACTTGGGCGAGCGCGGTCGCCAGCCCCAGAGGAGCGCCCGCGCGGGGACCGCACAGAAAGGCCAGCGTCGCCCAGAACAGCGGCAACAGGATCAGCCAGGGCAAGGGATCGAGAACGAAGGGCATGTCAGTCGGTGACGTCTTCGTCGCCGGGCAGGCTCATCGTGCCCGTCAAACTCAGCAACCGCCGGGCCAGGGCTAGAGCCAGGGCGGTGGCGCAGACCGCGACTACGATGCCGGTCAGCACCATGGCCTGTGGTACCGGGTCGGGCAGGCCGCCGCGCTGGCCCAAACCGATCAGGGTCAGGAAGCTGCCGCTACCCAGAATGTTGAAAGCCAGAATCCGGCGTAAGAGCTGCGTTTGCAGGATCATCCCGGCCAAACCCAGGGCGAACAGGACGCCGCCGGTCAGAGCATAGAGCAGGGCGCTGCTCACGATGGATTTTCCCGATGCGCGCCCGGCGCCGGGGCGCTGAGAAACAGTCCGGCCAGGGTCAGGCCAATGGAAACCGCAAGGCCGGCTTCGATGAGCAGAATCAGCCCGCCGGCCAGTTCTCGCGGATAGTCCAGCAGGGTAACGCCGCCAACCATGACGCCCGCCGCCACGATCAGGAAGATCAGGAGTCCAACCGCCAGACCCAGACGCATGGTGAGGCCGGGAGTCGCCCAGGCGGGCAAGCGGCCCACCAGGCGCAGCAGAACGCCGGATGCCGCCAGCACCGCCCCAGCCTGGAACGCACCGCCCGGTCGGTGGGCGCCCGCCCAAAGCAAATAGCCGGCCACCACCACCATCAGTGGGACGGTGACCCGAGCCAGGGCCAGCAACACCGGCTCCGGCGCCGGTTCCACGCCGTCTCGAACCTCGGCGCGCGTCGCCAACACGCCGATGACGGCCAGCAGCAAGACTCCCACCTCCAGCAAGGTGTCGTAACCACGGAAGTCGAGCAACACCGCCGTCACCGGATGACTAACGCCGGTCTCGGCCAGTCGCTCCGCGACTTGCTCCGGCAGTCGCACCGCCGACGGCGGCAGGTCGAACATCGCCCAACCCAGCAACAGGGCCAGACCCAGGCTGAGCCCGAGCGCCAAAACGCGCCCGGCGCGTCTGATCAGCAACCCCGGCTTCATGACCGCTCTCCTCGATCTTCCCCAGCTTGCCGATCTCCCCGATCCCGGCGCGCATCCTCGACCCGACGCAGGTGGCCCACGGCGTCCAGCAGCAGCGCCCCGGTCAGTCCGGCGCCGATGGCCGCCTCGGCCAGCGCGAGGTCGGGGGCGTCGAGCCGCGCCCAGGCAAGGGCCAGCAGCAGGCCGAAGGCGATGAACAACACCACCGACCGGAACAGTTCCGGGACCAGCAAGGCCCGTAGCGCCGTCCAGACCAGTGCGATGGCCAGCAATGCGTCGAACAGCAGTTCGGTCATGGTTCGGCTCCCGGCAAGCGGTCGGTCGCCAGCTTCCGTTCCAGAGCGCCGCTGGCGATCAGATAGGCCAAGGTGGCGCCCGCCGCCAGCGCCAGCCCCCAGATCAGAACCAGCTTGAGGGCTTCGGCGGTCGATTCGACTCGAACCAGGAGCCCCAGCACCGTGAATCCCAAGCCCAGGTTATCGATCTTGGTAAGCGCGTGCAGCCGGGTGTAGACATCGGGAAACCGCAGTAGCCCCACCGTGCCGGCTAGAAAAAAAACAGCTCCAGCGGTTAGCAACACAGCACTGATCCAGTCAAGCAGCGTCATCAGGATCTCCTGGGTTTCCGGAACGTGGGTCGCGCCAGGCGCGTCGCACGAACGCCACGCCGGTAATAGCCGCCAGCAGGGCAAACACTAGCGCCACATCGTTCAGGGCTGGAATGTTCTGAACCTGAGCCAGCAACAGCAGGACCGCTACCCCGACGGTGCCGAACAGCAGGGCGGCCAGCATCCGGTCGGCGGAGGAGGGGCCGCGCATCACTCGCGCCAGCGCCACCAGCAGGTTGACGAGGAGAAAGATGGCCAGAATCGTGTCGAAGGTTTCCATGGGTTTCGCGCTCGCGTTCCAGAGGGATTATCAGCCCAGAGGAATTTTCAGCAGATGCGCGATCCGGGTTTCCAGTTCTCGCAGCTCTCGTTCCTCCGCCAGAGGCTCTCGGGCGTCCAGCACGTGCAGGCGGATGACCTCGTCGCTCAGGGCGCTGCTGACCGTGCCGGGCAGCAGGCTGAGCGTATTGGCCAGCAGAATCCGCGCCGATTCCTCGGACAGGCGCAGCGAAAAAGTCAGTATGGCGGGATGCGGTTTGCTCCGCGGATTCAGGGCCAGGATCGCGACCCGGACTCCACCCAGCAGCGACCGCCACAGAAAAAAACTCAGGAATCTGGCCACGCCGACCGGATGAAAAGGCAGGATCGGCGCGGGTTGCAGCCATAGACTGGCCGCCAACGCCGCCAGCACCACCGGCGCGCCCACCAGCCACGAGGCCGGATCGCCGGCGGTCAGCAACCACCACAGCCCAGCAAACAGCAATCCGCGCGGCAGTGTCTTGAACAGGAGGGTGGATGTTCGCTGGATCGCGGTTTTCATCGCGCGGAATAACCGGATGTTTATAAATAAGAATCTAATGAGCTTAATGTTTGGTTGTCAAACTTTGACGACCCGCACGAGGGCTTGCGGGTTCCCGCGCCCGCTGGTTGCGAGATAGAAGCGCACGACCGTGCGCCCTTGGGACTTTAGGGCAGGTCGACGCGCGGCGCTTCGGGATTGCGCCGGAACAGCGTGGCGACGTGGCCGATTCTCTGCACGAGTAGCGCGTCGGTCGCCGCGCAAATCGCCGCGATCCGGGTTTCGCGCGTTTCGCGATCCACGGCGTTGACCCGGACCTTGATCAGTTCGTGATGGGCGAGCGCGCGCGCGATTTCTTGCAGGACCGCGGGCGTCGCGCCACTATCGCCGATGATGACAATTGGCTTACGATGATGGGCCAAGGCTTTGAGATAACGCTTTTGAGGATGAGTGAGGTCGAGCAAGAGAGGAAACCGGGCATGGCGAAAGAGAACCACAGTGTAACCGGCGGCCGGGGATTTGCGGTAGCCGCTAGCCCCTTGAACGAGGTGAAGCTGGATCTCGCGATCATCCTGGTGGTGGGGGCATTGCTGCTGCTGGTGCAGGGGCGCGTCCTGGACAACTTGTGGTTGCAACTGCTGCTGTTGTCGAGTTATGGACTGCTGGGGATGCTCTGGATTATCGTCCGCGCCCGGCGAGTGGTCGCCCGACTGACCCAGGATCGACAACCTGGCGCGAACGATGGCCCGCACTAAAAGTAGCGCCCGCTGGCTGCGGGAACACTTCACCGACGAATACGTTCGCCGCGCCCAGGCGGAAGGCTACCGATCCCGCGCGGTGTACAAGCTGCTGGAGATCCATGAGAAGGACCGGTTGCTCAAACCCGGTGGAACCGTGGTTGACTTGGGCGCGGCTCCGGGCGGCTGGTCGCAACTGGCGACGCGATTGGTAGGTCGGGACGGGCGCGTTATTGCCTTGGACCTGCTGCCGATGGAACCGCTGGCCGGCGTGGAATTCATTCAGGGCGATTTTCGCGAGACCGCGGTGCTGGACCAGTTGTTGGCCGCGCTGGCGGGTCGGCCCGTGGATCTGGTGCTGTCCGACCTGGCGCCCAACACCAGCGGCATCAAGGCGGTGGACCAGCCGCGTGGCCTGTATCTGGCCGAATTGGCCCTGGATTTCGCCGGCCGTTGCCTGCGGCCCGGCGGCGATTTTCTGGTTAAGGCGTTTCAGGGCGAAGGTTTCGATGCGTTCTTGCAAGATCTGCGCGCCGCGTTCGCCACGGTGGCGCCGCGCAAGCCCCGAGCCTCCCGCCCCCGCAGCGCCGAGCAGTACTTGTTAGCTAGGAACTATCGCGGGTGAAGCAGTCTAAAAAACCGCGTTCGGAACCTGTGGTATTTTAGGCGCGGAGCCATCCAGGTTTTCCTGACTTTTTCGATACTCCCGTTTGCAGCGTTGAGGTGCATGCCTTGAACGATATGGTTAAAAATATCCTCCTGTGGGTGGTCATCGCGGTTGTGCTGATGTCCGTGTTCAACAGCTTTGGACCGAAGGTGACGCCGTCCGCCCAGATGTCCTACTCGCAGTTCCTGCAGGAGGCCAAGCAGGGACGGATCGCGCAGGTCACGATCGACGGCCGCGCTATTCAGGGCCGGACCAGCGGCGGCGAACGCTTTACCACTTACAGTCCGGAAACCGATAACAGCGCCATGATCGGCGAGCTGCTCACCCACGGCGTGGATATCGAAGGGCAACCGCCGGAGAAGCAGGGGCTGCTGATGCAGATCTTCATCTCCTGGTTCCCGATGTTGTTGTTGATCGGCATCTGGGTGTTTTTCCTGCGGCAGATGCAGGGCGGCGGCGCGGGTCGGGGCGCGATGTCGTTCGGCAAGTCGCGGGCGCGGATGATGGGCGAGGATCAGATCAAGATCACTTTCGCCGATGTGGCCGGCGTGGACGAGGCCAAGTCGGAGGTGGCGGAACTGGTTGAGTTCCTGCGCGATCCCGGCAAGTTCCAGAAGCTCGGCGGCAAGATCCCGCGCGGGGTGCTGATGGTCGGTTCGCCCGGCACGGGTAAGACTCTGCTGGCCAAGGCCATCGCCGGCGAAGCCAAGGTCCCGTTCTTCTCGATCTCCGGCTCCGATTTCGTCGAGATGTTCGTGGGCGTCGGCGCTTCGCGGGTGCGCGACATGTTCGAGCAGGCCAAGAAACACGCGCCCTGCATTATCTTCATCGATGAAATAGACGCCGTGGGCCGACATCGCGGCGCGGGGTTGGGCGGCGGCCACGACGAGCGCGAGCAGACCCTGAACCAGTTGCTGGTCGAGATGGACGGCTTCGAGGGCAACGAAGGCATCATCGTCATCGCTGCGACCAACCGCCCGGACGTGCTGGATCCAGCCCTGCTGCGCCCCGGCCGCTTCGACCGGCAGGTGGTGGTCCCCTTGCCCGACGTGCGTGGCCGCGAGCAGATCCTCAAGGTCCACATGCGCAAGGTGCCGCTCTCCGAGAACGTCAAGCCTTCGGTGATCGCCCGCGGCACGCCGGGATTCTCCGGAGCCGATCTGGCCAATCTGGTCAACGAGGCCGCCTTGTTCGCCGCTCGCGGCAACAAGCGCGATGTGGACATGGACGACTTCGAGAAGGCCAAGGACAAGATCATGATGGGCGCCGAGCGCAAGTCCATGGTCATGAGCGAGGACGAGAAGAGGCTCACCGCCTATCACGAGGCCGGCCACGCCATCGTCGGGCGGCTGGTGCCGGCGCACGATCCGGTGTACAAGGTCAGCATCATCCCCCGTGGTCGGGCGCTGGGCGTGACCATGTTCCTGCCGGAAGGCGACCGCTACAGCTTCAGCAAGCAGCGCCTGGAAAGCCAGATTTCCAGCCTGTTCGGCGGCCGGATCGCCGAGTCGCTGATTTTTGGTCCGGATCTGGTGACCACCGGCGCCCAGAACGATATCGAACGCGCGACCGATATCGCCCGCAACATGGTCACTAAATGGGGCCTGTCCGACCGGTTGGGGCCGTTGACCTACACCGAGGACGACGGCGAGGTCTTTCTGGGGCGATCGGTGACCCGGCACAAAAACCTCTCGGACGAAACCGCGCACACCATCGATAATGAAATTCGCGCCATCATCAATCATAACTACCAGCGCTCCGAGCAGTTGTTGCGGGATAACCTCGACAAACTGCGCGCCATGGCCGAAGCGCTGATCAAGTTCGAGACGATCGACGCCGAGCAGATCGATGACATCATGGCCGGTCGGCCGCCGCGCGAACCGGAAGAAGTAAATTCCGACCGGGAGCCCCCATCGTCGAGTTCGAAAGCCAAGGTTGGCATCGATCTCGGCAAGGACTCGGGTCCCACCGAAGGCCCCATCGGTGGGCCGGCCCAGCAGCACTGAATCATGCGGCTCGACTGTGCGGGCAAGGTTCTCGATCTGAGCCATCCCGCCGTGATGGGGGTGATCAATGTCACCCCTGATTCCTTCTCCGATGGGGGGCATTACCTGCGGCTGGCCGATGCCTTGCGTCGCGCTGAAGCTCTGGTCGCGGAAGGCGCGGCGCTCGTCGATGTCGGCGGCGAATCGACCCGGCCGGGCGCGGATCCGGTTTCGGTCGATGAAGAACTGCGTCGGGTGCTGCCGGTGGTGGAGCGTCTGGCGCGCGAATTGCCGGTCCCGATTTCGATCGACACCAGCAAACCCGAAGTCATGCGCGAGGCGGTCTACGCCGGAGCGGGGTTGATCAACGACGTGCGGGCGCTGCAGGCGCCCGGAGCGTTGGAAGTTGCCGCCGCCAGCGGTATGCCGGTGTGCCTGATGCACCTGCGGGGTCAACCCGCGACCATGCAACGGGAACCCCGCTACGCCGAGGTGGTGACCGAGGTCCACGCCTTTCTGGTGGAGCGGGTTCGAGCCTGCGAAAGCGCTGGCATACCCCGCAACCGGATTTTGGTCGATCCCGGTTTCGGCTTCGGCAAGACGCTGGACCACAACCTGTCCCTGCTTCGCCATTTGAACTACTTTGTCGGATTGGCGGCCGGGGTGCTGGTCGGTCTGTCGCGCAAGAGCCTGATCGGCGCCTTGCTGGACGCGCCGGTCGACGCGCGCCTGAACGGCAGCCTGGCCGCCGCGGTCATCGCCGCCTGGCAAGGCGCGAGGATCATCCGCGCCCACGATGTCCGGGAAACGGTCCAGGCCTTGCGGGTCTGCGCCGCCGTCCGGGCGGCCGCCTGACCGGAGTCCGGGCTTCGACGTGCGTCGTTTCTCGATGCCCGCTATAATCCCCCTCGTGTTGGGTTCAAGGGAATACTGGAGATGGGAAAGCGCTATTTCGGTACGGATGGCATTCGCGGGCGGGTCGGCGAGCATCCGATTACCGCGGAGTTTATGTTGAAGCTGGGTTGGGCAGTCGGACGAGTGTTGCAGGCCCCGGGATTCAATAAGGTCGTGATCGGCAAGGACACCCGCATTTCCGGCTACATGTTTGAGTCGGCCCTGGAAGCCGGGTTGTCCGCCGCCGGCGTCAACATCGCCCTGCTGGGGCCCATGCCCACGCCGGGCATCGCCTATCTGACCCGCACCCTGCATGCCTGCGCCGGCATCGTGGTTAGCGCTTCCCACAATCCCTACTACGACAACGGCATCAAATTCTTCTCGCGCGATGGCCAGAAGTTGCCTGATGAAACCGAGGAACGCATCGAGGCGTTGCTCGAGCAACCGTTGGTGACCGCCGAGCCCGACGCACTGGGCAAGGCCGAGCGCATCGTCGATGCCGCTGGCCGCTATATCGAATTCTGCAAAAGCACGATACCCGCCAGCACTAGTCTGGCGGGTCTGAAAATCGTGGTGGATTGCGCGCATGGCGCCACCTATTACGTGGCGCCCAGCGTCTTCAGCGAATTGGGCGCGACCGTGATTCCTTTCGGCGTTGCGCCTGATGGCCTGAATATCAACCAGGATTGCGGCTCGACCCATCCCGCGGTGCTGTGCGAGATGGTCAAACAGCAGAACGCCGATCTCGGCGTCGCGCTCGATGGCGATGGCGATCGAGTCATCATGGTCGATCATCGGGGCGAAATTCTGGATGGCGACGAACTGTTGTTTATCATCGCCCGCGACCGGTTGCGCGCCGGCAGTCGGTTCAACGCCGTGGTCGGCACCCTGATGACCAATCTCGGGCTGGAGATGGCGCTGCGGGCGCTGGGGCTCGAACTGCGCCGCGCCAAGGTCGGCGACCGCTATGTGATGGAGCAGTTGCTGGCCGAGAATCTGCTGCTGGGCGGCGAAAGCTCCGGACATATTATCTGTCTGGACCGGACCTCGACCGGCGATGGGATCGTCTCCGCGCTGCAGGTCCTGTCGGCCATGCTGCGGTCCGAGAAGAGCCTGCACGATCTCAAGGCCGGCATGAGCAAATATCCGCAAACGCTGATCAATGTCTCGGTCACCGGGCGAGTGGATCTGGAGCGGGCGCCCATTCAGGAGGCGGTTCGGGCCGCGGCAAGCCAGTTGGGCGATCACGGCCGGGTATTGCTGCGTCCGTCCGGGACCGAGCCGGTGGTGCGAGTCATGGTCGAGGGGGCCGATGTCGGGGCTGTCGAGCGTCACGCCCGGGAGCTGGCCGCCGTGGTTCGAGATACGTTGTCGGTGTAATTGCTTTCCGAGCGCGAAATCCGTAAGCTTCACCGGTTTTTTACTGTGGGAGAAAAGCAAAATGCGCCGCAAACTCGTGGCTGGCAATTGGAAAATGAATGGCTCGGCGAACAGTAACCGCGAACTGCTCCAGGGGATCCTGGGGGGCGCCGCCGAGGTTGCGGTGGTCGAATTGGCGGTATTCCCGCCCTTCGTATACCTGGGGCTGGTCGAACAGGCCCTGTCCGGCACGGCCATCGGCTGGGGCGCGCAGAACCTCTCCGAGCATGCCTCGGGCGCCCATACCGGTGAGGTGGCCGGCCCGATGCTGAAGGATTTTTACTGTACCTACGTCATCGTCGGTCACTCGGAGCGGCGCACGCTGTACGGGGAAAGCGATGAGGTGGTCGCGCGCAAGTACGCCGCCGCGCGCAAATGCGGCCTGAAGCCGATTCTCTGCGTCGGTGAGACGCTGGAAGAGCGCGAGCAGGGAATCACCGAGGCGGTGGTCGAGCGGCAGCTCAAGGCGGTGCTCGATCTGGAAGGGATAGCGAGTTTCGCCGACGCGGTGATCGCCTACGAACCCGTTTGGGCGATTGGCACGGGCCGGACCGCGACTCCCGAGCAGGCTCAGGAAGTCCACGCATTCATCCGCACCCAACTGGCGGCGCACGATGCGGCGCTGGCGAGCCAGGTTCGCATCCTGTACGGCGGCAGCGTCAAAGGTTCCAACGCCCCCGAATTGCTGGCCATGCCGGATATCGATGGGGGTCTGGTGGGCGGCGCTTCGCTCGACGCCAAGGACTTTCTGGCGATTGCCAGGGCGGGCTGTTAAACTGTCGCCATGGTTCATACGCTGATTCTTGTGGCCCACGTGGTCATCGCCGTCGCCCTGATCGGGCTGGTGCTGGTGCAACAAGGTAAGGGCGCCGACGCGGGCGCGGCGTTCGGCGGCGGCTCGTCGGCGACCATGTTCGGGTCGCGCGGCTCCGCGTCGTTTCTGAGTCGCACGACCGCGGTCCTGGCCACGGCGTTCTTTCTCACCAGCCTGACGCTGGCCTATTTCGCGACGCAAACCTCGGCGCCGCGCAGCGTGATCGAGCGGATACAGGTCGAACAAGCCGCCGAATCGCCCAGAATCGACGAGGGTCCGACCGATGTGCCGCAACTGCCGCCGAGATAGCGGCGGAATATAGACAAGTTTTTCCGTGCCGATGTGGTGGAACTGGTAGACACGCTAGCTTGAGGGGTTAGTGGCGCGAGCCGTGCCGGACTCGAACCGGCACGGCTCGCGCCACTAACCCCTCAAGCTAGCGTGTCTACCAGTTCCACCACATCGGCACGGTTAATACAGTCAATCACGCTCAACACGCTGCACGACTATCTTTGTGGCAGCTGCGGCACATCGACCGGACCCTCATCGCCCTTGGGCGGCTCGACGGCTCGCTCGACCTGCACTCGCTCGACCACGCTGCGCGGCACCGAGGTTTGCGTCGCGAAATAGGCCAGCGTCAGGCTGGTGAGAAAGAACGCCGTGGCCAGGACCGCGGTCG
>JAWOHQ010000107.1:0-3186 GCA_046485105.1 Candidatus Competibacteraceae bacterium
TGCAACCAGTCCTGCACCCACTGTCACGTCGCGGCCGGTCCGCACCGCGTCGAGGAAATGAGTTGGGAAACCATGGAACTGCTGTTGCGCTACGCCGCGGCGCGGGGCGTCGAGACCCTGGATTTGACCGGTGGCGCACCGGAGTTGAATCCCTACTTTCGGGAACTGGTGGTCCGCGCCCGCCAGCAGGACCTGCGAGTCATCGACCGCTGCAACCTGACCATCCTCAACGAACCTGGCCATGAAGACCTGGCTGCCTTCCTGGCCGCGCGGCAAGTCGAAATCACGGCATCGCTGCCCTGCTATCTGGAAGAAAACGTCGACCAGCAACGCGGCAAGGGCGTGTTTGAATACAGCCTGGCCGGACTGCGCCAACTCAACGCCCTGGGTTACGGCCAGCCCGGCGGGCGGGTCTTGAATCTGGTCTACAACCCGCTCGGTCCGGTGCTGCCCCCCGAGCAGACGGCTCTGGAAGCCGCCTACCAGCGGGAACTGGCCGCGCGCTACGGCATCGCGTTCACCCGGTTGTTCGTGCTGGCCAACATGCCGATCCAGCGCTTCGGCAGTCAGTTGATCTCCAAGCAGCAGTTCGTACCCTATATGAACCTGCTCAAGGGCGCGCACCGGGATGAGAACTTGACCGCCGTGATGTGCCGCAGCCTGCTGTCGATCGACTGGGAAGGCTACGTCTACGACTGCGATTTCAATCAGATGCTCAAGCTATCGCTCGGCGCCGGCGGGCCGGAACGCACGCATCTGGCCGACGTGCTGGAGCGGGAGTTGACCGGCGCGCGCATTCGGGTCGCCGACCATTGCTACGGCTGCACCGCTGGCCAGGGCAGCAGTTGCGGCGGCGCGCTCGATCCCACCGAGATCCAGACTACCGCTCGGGCCGCATGATGCCGACCCTCTCGCAACCGATCGGGGGACTCCTCCCGGAGACCGAAGCATGGCTTGCATCGTGGTGATTGGCGCGGTGGCGCGCGATGACGTCGTGCGGCTGCGCGAGCCGCTCCAGCCTGGCGGCCACCTGAACGGAGTCGCGACGGGAGGGCGATTGGGCGGCGGCGGCGCCAACACGGCGGTGGCGCTGGCCGCCGCTGGCCACCCGGTCACGCTGCTGGCCGCTATCGGTCAGGACCCCGTCGGCGATGCCCTGCGGGCCGAACTGGCCGCCGCCGGGGTGGATACCTCGCAACTCGCGCGGCTGGACCGCCCCACCACGCGCTCCCTGCTGCTGATCGACCCCGGCGGCGAACGGACCGTGCTGAACTTGACCCGCTGCGAGGAAGACGAGCCGCCCGCTCGGTTGCTGGACTTGCCGGCCGAGGCGGTCTACGTGCGCAGCCGGCGTTGCGATCTGGCGCCGCTGTTGGCGGCGAAGGCGCGGAGCGCGCTGGTGGTCGCTCACCTGCCTCCCATCGAACCCGACACGCGGCCGGCGCAGATTCTGATTGCCTCGGCCGCCGATCTGGACCCCGCCGCGCGCCGTGATCCCTGGAGTCTGGGGCGCGCGGTGGCGGGTGATCTGTTGCAATGGGTGGTGATCACCGCCGGCGCCGCCGGCGCGCGCGCCTACGCTCGGGATCAGTCCCTGGCGGCGCCGGCCCCGGTCGTCCAGCCGGTGGACACCACCGGCGCGGGAGACGCCTTCGCCGCCGGGCTGCTCCATGCCTTGGTCGGCGGGCGGCCGATGGCGGAAGCGTTGGCCGTGGCGGTGCGCTTCGGCGCCGAGGCTACCTTGTGGGCGACCTCCGCCTTGCCGGCTTTGGCCGTACACCGCCTGGGGCTCGATCGATCGATCCTGTAGCGGACTGCAATCGATTCGATGAGTGGAATGAAATGCATGCGGCGCAAAGCGCCGCTGTCTTGAGTCCGCGATTTCAGGAAAACATCGCCACGACCGCCTGCCGGTTCAGTTTACCCGCGCCGGTGAGCGGCAACTCCGCCGCCGGTCGGATGTGTTTCGGAACCTTGTAATCGGCCAAACAGCTCCGGCACCACGCCTTGAGTTCCTCCTCCGCGGCGCTCCGGCTGGCGTGCAACACCACCAGCGCGACCGGCGCCTGTCCCCACTTCGGATCGGGTACGCCGGCGCAGATCGCCCCGGCGACGGCGGGATGTTTCATCAGAGCCTGCTCGATTTCCTCGGGAGAGATGTTTTCTCCCCCCGAGATGAACATGTTGTCGGCCCGTCCCTGGATGAACACCAAGCCGTCTCGATCCCGCACGGCCAGATCGCCCGTGACAATCCAGCCGTCCCGATCGAGGACCTTTGCGGTCCGCGCCGGATCGTCGAGATAGCCGTCGAAGTTATGCGGGCTGCGCAGGCACAGCACGCCGGTTTCGCCCGGTTGGACTTCGCCTCCGGACTCCCGATCGACGATTTTGGCGTCGCAGTGAAACATGGACGTGCCGATGCTCGCCGAATTCGCCAGCAACTCGTCCAGGGACTCGGAGCGGGGGATATAGGCGAAATTGGAGGGGCCGGCCTCGGTCATCCCGTAGGTCTGACTGATGGGCACGCCTTTCGCCAGGAAGGCTTGCATCACCGCCGGCGAGCACGGCGCGGCGGCGGTGGTGATCGCCTTCAACCGGGAGAAATCGGTTTCTCCAAATTTCGGATGGGCGATCAGGAATTGCAGCATGGCTTCCACCGCGCCAAAGTTCTCGACGCGCCCCTCATGGATCAGTTCGAGGATCAGCCCAGGGTTGAATTCGCGCAGCAGAACGCTGGTGATGCCGGCATGGAACAGCGGCGTGAAGGTGTTCCAGCCGCCGATGTGAAAGAACGGGAAGGTGATGAGGACCTTTTGGTACGACCCCGCGAGGCCGGTGGCGAGGATGTCGAACGAATTCCAAACCATCTGCCGATACGACACGATGCAAATTTTCGGCACGGCGGTGGTGCCCCCGGTGTGGACGTACAGGCAGCGGTCGTTCAGCGCCAGCGGCACGTTCACCGCGCGGGGCTCGGTGTTCAGGATGACGGTTTCAAAGCGGTTTTGCTCGTCATCGATAGCGAGCACCGCTGGCGCCGCAGCGGGAACCGCCAGGGTGGCGACCAGTTCGGCGAAGACCTGTTCGTGAACGAGGACGCGGGGCTGGAGCCGCGCCAGCAGGTCGTCCAGTTCCGGCTTTTTCAAGCGCTGGCTCAGCGGGACCAGAATAATCCCCAGTTTTCCG
>JAWOHQ010000320.1:0-2841 GCA_046485105.1 Candidatus Competibacteraceae bacterium
ATCAAACAGATTCCGCAAACTTTCGTTGCTGGTGACCACGACCGCGCCGATTTCGCCCTTTTCCCAGCGTTTCAACAGCGGCGCGGGCGTGATCGCCGGCCGCTCGCGCCGGTACACCTTGGCGGAGACGACCCGACCGCCGCGGGCGGCAAGCGTCGTGGCCAGCAGATCCCGGCCGCCTTCGCCGCGCACGATGACGATCCGCTGGCCGGTCACCCGCTGGAAGCGGGGCAGGGCCAGCAAGGCTTCACTGGTAAAACCCTCATTCGGTCGCAGGCAAGGCCCAACGCCGTGGCGGGCCAGCGCCCGGGCGGCGGCGGCGCCGATGGCGGCGACCGGATGAGGGTTTTACCAGTGAAGCCTTGCTGGCCCTGCCCCGCTTCCAGCGGGTGACCGGCCAGCGGATCATCATCGTGCGCGGCGAAGGCGGTCGAGAATTACTAGCCACGACGCTCGCCGCCCGCGGCGCTCGGGTCGTCTGCGCCGAGGTCTACCGCCGCGAGCGGCCGGCGATCACCCCCGCGCCGCTGTTGAAACGCTGGGAAAAGGGCGAAATCGGCGCGGTCGTGGTCACCAGCAACGAAAGTTTGCGGAATCTGTTTGATCTATTGGACGTTGCCGGGCAAGATTATTTACGTGATACCCCTCTGGTCGTGGTCAGCGACCGGATCCGGCAGGTCGCCAGGGACCATGGCTGCCACTCGATCCTGCTCGCCCGGGAAGCCAGCGACACTGCTCTGATCGCCGCCCTGCTGGAACTGACGGCGAATTCTCCTTCACCTGCTCGGTAACGCGACATGACAGACAAGACACCAGACGACGACACCCAGCTCAAGCCAACTCCTTCCGCGCCGTCCGCTTCATCGCCCCGACCTGAGCCCGCACCCGCCATCACGCCCGTGCCGCCCGCGTCCAAGGGGGGCCGAGGATTGGCGTTGTTCGCCCTCCTCATCGCCTTGGGCGCGGGCGGCGGCAGCGGTTACCTGTGGTACTTGGGGCAACAGGAGCAGGCCGTTCAGGCCAACCAAATGGAACAGGCGATCCAAAAGGCAATCGCCCAGCAAAATCCTGAATTACAAGCTCTTAAGAACCAGATCCAGGAATTGCAGGGGCTGAAATCCGCCCTCGACCCGTTGCGGGCCGCCGACCAGGATCTCAAGAGTCAGATGCTGGGCCTGACCGGCGATCTGCAACCCTTGAAGAATGCGATGGATCTGCAAAAAGGCGAAACCGAGGTGGTCAAGGGCGAAATTCGGCTGCTGCGCGAAGGCCACGACACCCACCAGACCGCGGTCCAGAAACAGCACACGGAACTGCACGCGCGAGTGCGGGAACAGCAAAACCGCCTGGCGCAACTCAAAGAGCAGATTCAGAACCTGCGGCTCGGCCACAACACCTTGGCCGAAGACCTGGAAACCTTCAAGGTCGTCGCCATCAAGGGCGGCGATGTGAATGCCTTCCCGCTGGTGGAAGTGGACTATTTGCTGCGCCTGGCCGATGCCAAGCTCCGGCTGGAGCGCAACGTCGCCACCGCCCGCCTCGCTCTGGACACAGCTCAGCAGCGCCTGAAGGCGGTGAACGAGCGCATCATGGATCCGGTCAGCACCATGCTCGGCGAAGCCATCGCCAGCCTGCGTGGGGTCCAGTTGCCCGACGTAACCGGCCTCGCGCACAAATTGGCGGAGCTGACCAAGGAGGTTGATACCCTACCGATCAAGATCGCCGACGTTCCGAATATCCGGAACCATTTCAAACCCGGCGCGCCGACCATCACCGACCCGGATCACTCCTGGTGGGAGCAGACCACCGACGCGGTTTGGAATCAGTTCAAGGACATCGTGGTGATCCGTCGCGAAAGCAGCACCGCGCCGCCGCTGGTCGCGGTCGAGGAAGAGTTCTTCCTGCGCCAGAACCTGCGGCTGGAACTGGACGGAATGCGGCTGGCGCTACTGCGCGGCGACGCCGAGGCTTACCAGAACGCCTACGCACAGATCCGCGCCTGGACCGAACGATACTTCGATACCCAGGACGCGCGGGTCACTCAGTTCCTCGACGAGTTGCAATCTCTGCAAACCGTGCAGTTCAACCCCTACATTCCGGATCTGGCCGGCCTCAATCAGGCGTTCCACGACGCGCTGAACCGCCGGCAGCCGATTCGTCCGATGCGAACCGCCCCGGCGGCGCCCGTTGAATCCACGCCGGCGGACGAGGAGACGCAGCTATGAAGTTGCTCGTCGGGATCATCATCACGCTGTTCGTATCGGTGTGGATGGCGCTGGCGCTCCAGCAGGATCCAGGCTATGCCTTGCTCAGTATCGGGCAATGGACCCTGGAAACCAGCGTCGCCTTCCTGGGGCTCTTTCTCATTTTTGCCTTCGTGGCGTTTTACTTCCTGATCCGGCTGATCATCCGGCTGTGGCAGACCCCCACCCAGACCTTGGCGGCCAACCGGCGCCGGCTGTATAAGAAAGCCCGACGACTGCTCGATTTGGGAACCCGGCAATCCGCGGCCGGTCAGCGGGCGGCTGCGGAAATAACGCTGCTCAAGAGCGCCGGTTACAGCGAAACCCCCGCCCTGCACTACCTGGGCGCGGCCCGGGCCGTGCATGCCGGCAACGGCGAGAAGTGGCGCCGTGATTTGCACTTGCGTAAAGCCGAGGACTGTCCGGATATCGATCGGTTGACGGCGCAATTAACCCGCGCGGAATTCCTGTTGGACGACGGACAGGCCGAACAGGCGCGGCCGATTCTGGAATCGCTGCAAACCCTCAACCCCCATCATCCCGGGGTGCTGCAATGGCTGGCCAAAACCTACCAGCAACTGCAAGCTTGGGAACCGCT
>JAWOHQ010000349.1:0-3224 GCA_046485105.1 Candidatus Competibacteraceae bacterium
GCCGAGCGTTGAGTTGCCCCGGCTCGTCGACCTGCACTACTCTCGCGGGGCCAGCGCCGCTTTGGAGGAGTGTTCCCCATGTCCGCAACCGCCCGGAAGTTCGCCACCTACGAAGACCTGTTCGATCTGCCCGAGCATATCGTGGGCGAGATCATTCACGGTCAACTGATCACGCATCCGCGGCCCGCGCCCAAGCATGCCGTGGCCAGTTCTTCGCTTGGCGACGAACTGGTCGGCCCCTTTCAGAAAGGACGGAGCGGCGGCCCCGGGGGCTGGTGGATTCTGGACGAGCCGGAATTGCATCTCGGCCCGCAGATTCTGGTTCCCGATCTGGCCGGCTGGCGGCGGGAGCGCTTGCCGGTTATCCCGGAAACCGCCTATTTCACCCTGCCGCCCGACTGGGTGTGCGAAGTGCTGTCGCCGGGCACGGCGCGGGTGGACCGGGCGGATAAAATGCCCCTTTACGCCCAATACGGCGTACCCTTTCTGTGGCTGATCGATCCCGCGCCGCGCACTTTGGAAGCATTCCTGCTGAGCGAGGGCCGCTGGATGCTGGAGCATGTTTATCAGGAGGATGACGAGGTGCGCGCCGCGCCCTTCGACGCGATCTCTTTTTCGCTGGCGGACTTATGGTCCTGAAACGCGCTGGCCGGCGGAAGACGCGCCCACCACCTTCCCTGAAATCCTGCTGGTCATGAGAAACTTAACGACGATTCTCGAAAACGGTGAAGACCACGTCACCGAATTCAAAAGCGGTCGCTTCCGCAATGAGAGCCTGGCCAAGGAGGTAGTGGCGTTCTCCAACAGCAAAGGCGGGAGCATTTTCATCGGCATCGAAGACGATGGCGTCATCAGCGGCGTCGCGGACCCAACCACGGAGGAACGGGTGATCCATATTTGCCGGAGTCTCGTCGAACCGTCCGTGCTGCCGGACATCGTTTTCCACCGGCATGAGGGCAAAAAAATCCTTGAAGTCGTTATCCCCAAAGGATTGTTCAAGCCGTACAAAGTCAAAGGGCAGAACCGCTTTTATGTACGAGTGGGTACGGTCTCCATCGAGCCCAGCATGCCGGAACTGATCCGTCTGTTACAGGCCAGTGGGCTGTACCACTTTGAAATCACCTCGCTGCCGGGTGCATCTCCCGCCGACCTGGACTGGCTGCGCTTTCGCGAATACTGCCAAACCTACCGCAAGGTGGAATTTGCGGAACCGACCGCGCGCCAGCTTCTCCGGAATTGGCAGTTGCTGGATAGTCACGAACAAATGACGGTCGTGGGAGCGCTGTTTTTTGCGGCCAATCCGGAAAGGCTGCTTCCCCAGTGCGGCATCCAGTTGTTCCGTTTCAGCGGCTTGGATGGCGCCGGGGCGATCCTCGATCAGAAAGAACTCGCGGCGCCCATTCCCGAATCGATTGACGCCGCCGTGAAGTTCGTGCAATTCAACTCGGCGGTGCGCGGGGTGTTCGTCGATAACAACCCCCGCCGAATCGACGTGCCGGATTATGATTTCTTCGTGGTCCGCGAACTGATCGCGAACGCTTTCTGTCATCGGGACTGGTCCATTTTCGGGCAAAAAATCCGCCTGTCCCTGTTCGATGATCGCCTGGAACTGTTTTCTCCGGGCGCCTTGCCGAATACCCTGACCCTGGAGAATGCGCTCGCTGGCGTTTCGTTTTATCGTAATCCGAATATCGCCCAGATCTGCCGGGATTACGGTCTGGTCGAAAAGGCCGGTCGCGGCCTGCAAAAAATCGTCGCCATTTGCCGGCAACTGGGCTTGCCCCAGCCGCAATTTCAATGCGATCCCGCATTCATCAAAACGACCGTGTACAAGGCGAGCAACCATACGCCATGAAAACCACCGTTCCCCACGAATAATCCCCCCGTACCCTGGCCGGTGAAACACCCCCCATGCTCCTAGAAATCGAAAACCTGCACGTCCGCTACGGCAACGTCGAGGCCCTGCACGGCATCAACCTGCACGTCCAGCAGGGCGAAATTGTCACCCTGCTCGGCGCGAACGGCGCTGGCAAGACCACTACCCTGCACGCCATCAGCGGCCTGCTGCGCCCCGCCAGCGGAGCAATCCGCTTCGAATCCCAGCCCATCCACAAACTGCCGGCCCATCAGCTCGTGCGCCGGGGCATCGCCCAGGCCCCGGAAGGCCGCCGGATCTTCGGCGCGCTCACCGTGCGGGAGAACCTCAATCTGGGCGCATTCACCCGCGCCGACCCCGCCCAGGTCGCCAAGACCCTCCAGTGGATTCACGAGCTGTTCCCGGTGCTGGCCGAACGCCGCGAGCAACTGGCCGGCACCCTCAGCGGCGGCGAGCAGCAGATGCTGGCCATCGGCCGGGCGCTGATGGCCCGGCCCCGGATTCTGCTGCTCGACGAACCGAGCCTCGGCCTCGCGCCGCTGCTGGTCAAGACGATCTTTCAGACCCTGTGGGAGATCAACGAGAGCGGCGTGACCCTCGTGCTGGTCGAGCAGAACGCCCGCGCCGCCCTGAAACTGGCCCATCGCGGCTACGTCATGGAAGTCGGGCGCATCGTGCTGGAAGATCGCGCCGAGGCGCTGCTGGCCAACCCCCAAGTCCGCGACGCCTATCTCGGCGGCGGCGCATGAGCGCGGAGCCCGATTCGCCTCCCCAACCGCCGACCCCCGCGACCGATTCCGCCGACCGCCGCGCCGTGCTGATGCTGCTGGCGGCGGCGGTGCTGTGGAGCCTGGGCGGGCTGTTGATCAAATGGGTGGACTGGAATCCGCTGGCCATCGCCGGGATGCGCAGCCTGATCGGCGGGGCGTTGATCGCGGTGGTCTTCCGCAAGGAACTGCGGTTCACCGGCTCGTTCGACCAGATCGGCGCGGCGGTGGCCTACGCCGGCACGGTGGTGTTGTTCGTCATCGCCAACAAGCTGACCACGGCGGCGAACGCGGTCCTGCTGCAATACACCGCGCCGGTGTACGTGGCGCTGTTCAGCCCGTGGTTTCTCGGCGAGCGGGCGCGGCGCAACGACTGGTGGAGTCTGGCGGCGATCCTGGTCGGGATGCTGCTGTTCTTCGGCGACGAACTCGATTTCGCCGGCTATCTCGGCAATGGCGTCGCGCTGGGCAGCGGCTTCTGCTTCGCTTGGCTGACCCTGTTCCTGCGCCGCCACCGCGAACGATCGGCGATGCCGGCGCTGGTGCTGGGCAACCTGCTGGCGGCCTTGATCGGCCTGCCG
>JAWOHQ010000391.1:0-9305 GCA_046485105.1 Candidatus Competibacteraceae bacterium
TGCTGCTCCAGCGCCATCCAGTCGCTGGTGGCGTGGCGGGCGGACTTGCGGCCCTTGATCGTGCCGGCCAACTGAATCGCGCCGCCGAACAGCAGCAGTTTTTCCGTCAGCGTGGTCTTGCCGGCGTCGGGGTGGGAGATGATGGCGAAGGTGCGGCGGCGCTGAAGTTCGTCGAGGAAGGTGGTCATTACCAATCAGGGGGTTGATCGTGGTTGGAAGGCATAGTGCGATTGTACCTGATCGGCGACGGGCGGGTCAGTCGGCAAGATGCTCCAACCGGCTCAGCCAAGCAGCGAAGCGCGGGCAGGCGACGCGAATGGCCGGCAGGCCAATTTCCATGGCCAGGAGTGGACCGTGGAAGGCTTTATCGTAGCGTTGCGCGAGATGCTGGCGGAACGCTGCCTGGATACGCTTTGCAGGGGTGGTTGCCGGATCATCGTTTACCCCTTCGGGGCCACCGCATACCTTGACCGCCTGATGCAATACCTCACCGATAACCGGGCAACTCAGAAATCGCGCTATGACATTCGGGGCCGAAAACAACAGTGCTTCGAATTCATAAACCTGCAGATAGGGAGTGAAATGGCGTGGGTTTTCCAAGGCTTCCGCCAAGTGGGCGCACAGAGCGTCGGGTGATTCGCCCTCGACGCGGTCCCGGAATCCGTGGAAATCGTATAGCGTGGTCACATGATCGAAGGAGAACAGCAGCGGTCGGACCTCTCGTTTGAACCGATCCAGCGAGATCGATCCTCCTTTAATGTTAGGGCCGGTGATATTGTGTTGAGTGACAACGATTTTGGGTTCCAGATACACCCCGAAAGCCAACAAATGGGACTTCAGCACTTCCCGGCAGAACTCGAACTCGGTATGGCCCTCCACCGAAATCGCGAGGCGCACGGTCACGGCGTCCCCCCGATGATGTTCTTCTCCCACAGTTCCCCGATACTGAATTCGTCGAGCCAGACCGAGACTTCCGCTTCACTCAGACGACGGAATTGGGAGGCATCGTCGACGCGGTCGACCACAATCAAGTCCTCCCAGGAGAACTGATTGGCCAGCGTGACCGATTGCGTGGACGCGATGATCTGGGTTCGTGAGGATGTGGCGCGCATCATGCCGGCCAGAAGATTCAGGGCATGAGGATGCAAGCCGAGTTCCGGTTCGTCGAGCAGAATCATGGTTGGAAGCTTCGGTTGCAGCAGCAGGGTAGCCAGACAAATGAAGCGCAAGGTACCGTCGGAGAAATCGCTGGCGTCAAAGGTATCCTCCGATCCCCGGTGCTTCCAACGCAGGCGGATCAGCTTGGGATTGTCCCGTTCCGGCTCCAACACAAAGTCGAGAAAGAACGGCGCCACTCGCCGGATGGTGCGCACGATCAGCGTGTAGGCGTCGGTATCGCGGATCGAGCGCAGGAAGGCGGCGAGATTGTCGGCCTGGGGTAGCAGGATATCGGTTTCGTCACCGCGGCCCGGTTGCTTGACCCTGGCCGATTCGCTGGTGTCGTGGAAGTGGTAAACCTTCCAGTCGCGTAAATAGCCGACGACATGGCCGGCCGGCGTGGTGGTGTTGGGGCTGTCGGGCAACCCGGATTCCTTAGCGCCGGCGGCGGCGAGCGGATACGTTTTCGTAACGTATTGATCACCAATCTTTTCGCCGAAAAACTGGCAATATTCTTCCGCGAACACCAAACCGCCAGCGGCATCGGACGCCAGCGTGCAGCCGTAGGCTTTCGGGGTAAATTCGAGATAAAAGGTCATGGCGTCGGTGCGCTTGCGACCGAAGAACAGCAACTTGTCAGCGCCCAGTTGCTGCGCCACATGAAATTGCAGGTTTTTCTCCAACAGCTTGTTCATGAACCTGAAAAAGCCGATGAAGTTGGATTTGCCAGCGCCGTTCGGACCGACCAGGATGTTGAGCGGCCGCAGATTCAAATCCAAGTGTTCGATGGACTTGAAGCCGCTAATCCGTATCCGATCCAGTTTCCCCAAGCTGCTCATGTTGGTTTCTCGTCGGTGGGGCTGGCTTTCTACCCCGTAGTCTTGCCGGCGTCGAAGTGAGAAATGATGGCGAAAGCGCGCCGACGGTGGAGTTCGTCGAGGAAAGTGGTCATTGGGGAGTTGGGTGAAGGATCGCGGCTGGTTGGAGTGTCGAGCGATTGTACCCGATTGACGGTAAGCGGGTCAGTGAGGAAGGTGCGCCATCGTCGGTGTCGGGAGCACGATGGATTGATTTACCTGATATTATTGCTCCTCCTCGCTCAAAACGGTAGTGCTTCAGACGCCTGATTGGGGACCTTCGTGTCCACTTCGAGAACGCTACCCGGTTTCGCGGACGATAAAAAAAGCCAGCGCGTGGCTGGCATTTTGGAATTGGTGGAGCGGAAGGGGATCGAACCCTCGACCTTCGCATTGCGAACGCGACGCTCTCCCAACTGAGCTACCGCCCCATGCATGATTTAGAGGCGTTATCATACCGTTCCCAATCTTCATTGACCAGACCCGCGCGCCCGAAAATCATGTCCCGCATCAGCATCGTTTTGCCGGTTCTGAACGAGGAAGCCCAGATCGCCCGTTGTCTGCAAGACTTGCAGCCACTGCGCGGGCCGGATTGCGAACTGCTCGTGGTGGACGGCGGCAGCAGTGATCGGACTGTGACGCTGGCCGAACCGTTGGCGGATCGAGTCCTCGCCGGTCCCAAGGGTCGGGCGCTGCAGATGAACGCCGGCGCGCGACAGGCCAGCGGCGAGATCCTCTGGTTCCTGCACGCCGACAGCACGCCGCCAACCGATGCTGCCGAACGGATTCGCGCCGCGCTGGCGAATCCGAACCACCACTGGGGCCGCTTCGATGTGCGCTTGTCCGGTCGCCATCCGCTGCTGCGCGTGGTGGAAACCCTGATGAACCTGCGTTCCGGACTGACCGGCATCGTCACCGGCGATCAGGGCATCTTCGTGCGCCGCGAGGCTTTCGAGCGGGTAGACGGTTTTCCCGCCATCGCCCTGATGGAGGATATCGCCTTCAGCCGACGGTTGCGGCGGCACGGCTGGCCCGTCCGCCTGCGCCAGCGATTGCGCACCTCCAGCCGACGCTGGGAGCGGGACGGGGTTCTCCGCACGATTCTGTTAATGTGGCGGCTGCGTCTATCCTACTTCTTCGGCGCCGATCCCGCTCGGCTGGCCCGGATTTACTACCGCTCGTGAACGAGACCTACGCCTTCCCCACCGCCCGCCTGCTGGTCTTCGCCAAGGCGCCGATTCCCGGGCAGGTCAAGACCCGCCTGGCCGGACAGTTGGGCGCGCGCGGCGCGGCGCTGCTGTACCAGCAACTCTTGCGGCGAACGCTGCACATTGCCCGCGCGGCCCGCCTGGGTCCGGTCGAACTATGGTGCGCGCCAGATACCCGCCACGGTTTCTTCAACGCCTGCCGACGCCAATACGGTGTGCGGTTGCGCCCGCAAGGGGCGGGCGATCTGGGCCAGCGCATGAATCGGGCTTTGAACCGGACGTTGGCCGACGGTCATCCGGCCGTGCTGATCGGCGGTGATTGCGCGTCGCTGGGCGCGGAGGAATTGCGCGCCGCGTTCGAATATCTGACTGCTGGCCGCGCGGCGGTGTTGGGACCGGCGGCGGATGGCGGTTACGTGTTGGTCGGCCTAAGCCAACCCTGCCCGGAGATCTTTCGGGGCATTGCCTGGGGAACGGGAACCGTGCTGGGGGCCACTCGTCGCCGGTTCGCGCGGGCGGGCGTGGACTGGGCTGAATTGCCGTCCGGCTGGGATGTGGACGTGCCCGCCGATCTGCGGCGGCTGCGTCGGTCCGCGCCGGGAGCGGGCGACCAACAATAGATATCCTGAGGTTGTTTTCTCCATCTTTCACCCCGAAAATCCCAACGGTCTTACCGTCACAAAAAAATGGCTGCGGGAAATCCGCATTCACCGAGTTCAGTGGTGACGACCGCCATCATATGGAGTAGCAATCATGCATGATCCGCAGAGAGTCGCCAGTCGTTCAACGCCATTGGCTACCGACCCACAGTGGCCCCATACCGCGCTCACCGAACGCCTCGGGGTCCGTTATCCCATTATCCAGGCGCCCATGGCGGGTGGTCCCGGGACGCCGCAACTGGTGGCGGCGGTGTCCGATGCCGGTGGTTTGGGGGTGTTGGCGGGTGGTGATCTGCAACCCGAATCGTTGCGTTTGGCGATCACCGAGATGCGCGCGCTGACCGACCAACCGTTTGCCGTCAACCTCGCGGCTGTTGGTCCGGCCAAGATCGATCCAGCCCGCATTGCCCGCGCTCGCGAATTGCTGGCTCCCTATCGCTCGGCCTTAGGTCTGCCTCCCGACCCGCCCGCGCCGCCGGATCCCCCGGAGTTCGAACAGCAACTGGACGTGGTGCTGGAAGCGGGAGTAGCGGCGGTGAGCTTTATCTTTGGGGCGCCGGACCCGGTGTATCTGGAACTGCTGCGGGAAGCGGGGATCGCGACCCTGGGTACGGCCACCCACCTGCTGGAAGCCATCGTGTTGGAAGAAAGCGGCGTGGATTTTGTCATCGCTCAGGGCGCCGAAGCCGGCGGCCATCGCGGCACCTTCGTCGGTCGCCCGGAGCAGGGCTTGGTCGGCACCCTGATCCTGGCGCCACTGTTGGCCAAACACATCAAAACACCGATCATCGCCGCCGGCGGCATCATGGACGGGCGCGGCATCGCCGCCGCCCACATGCTGGGCGCGGTCGGCGTGCAGATGGGCACGGCGTTTCTCGCGACTCCGGAAAGCGGCGCGCATCCCGCCTACAAGGCCTTGCTGCGGCAGGGCAGCGAAATCGCCACCACCCTGAGCCGAGCCTTCACCGGTCGTTACGGCCGCGTGCTGCGTAACCGGCTGAGCGATGAATTGCGCGCGTACGAAGCCGACCTCCCGGGGTTTCCGCTGCAATTGTTTCTGACCCAGGATCTGCGGCAGGCGGCCGCCGAGCAGGGTCTGACCGACTTCATGCCCTTGTGGGCGGGTCAAGGCTGTCATCTGTGCGAAGCCCGACCGGCGGCCGAATTGATCGCGGCCTGGGTGGAGCAGGTGGAGAACCTGTTGGGTAGACGAGGGCCACCGGAGCCGATCGATGCGGAATCGGCGGAATGGATCGCCCAGGGATTGCCGTTCGAAGCGCTTGAGGCGCTTGAATCTCTCGAGGTTTCCGAAGCCTCCGGATCAGCCGATTTCACCTAGCAACCGGCGTAGTCGATCCCAGTCGAACGTTGGTCCTGGATCGGTCTTGCGGCCCGGCGCGATGTCGGCATGGCCGGTCAAGCGCTCGGGGGTGATAGTGGGATAGGCGCTGCGCAGCGCCTGAATGACTGCCGCCAGTCGCGAGTATTGCCGGTCGTCGTAAGGCCGGTGATCGGCGCCTTCCAGTTCGATGCCCACGCTGAAATCGTTGCAGCGGGGACGGCCGGCGTAAACCGATTCGCCGGCATGCCAAGCCCGGCGCTGGAACGGCGCGTACTGCACCAGTTCGCCATCCCGGCGGATCAGCAGATGCGCTGAAACCCGCAGGCCCGCGATGCCTTGGAAATAGGGGTGCGCGGCGGGATCGAGCCGGTTGGTAAACAGCGCGTCGATCCACGGCCCGCCGAACTCGCCGGGCGGCAGGCTGATCCCGTGGATCACGATCAGGTCCACTTCCACGCCGGCCGGTCGGTCGTCGCAGTTTGGCGAAGGCCGGTACCGTGCTCCTTCCAACAGTCCCGCCGCTACGTCGACCCGCATCGCCGATTACAGCACCATGTGCGCGAAGTCGTAGCTCATATCGGTGTGGGGCCGTTGCAACAGGAAGCCTTGCACGTAATCGATGCCGCAGGTCCACAGCGGTGGCAGGATGGCCGCTTCTTCGACCCCGGTGACGATGGTGGTCACGCCCAAGGTGGCCAAGGTCCGCACCGTTTCGCCAAGTTGCCGTTGGCGATCCTTCTCATTAAGCAGATTCTGGGTAAAACGGGGATCCAGCTTGACATAATCGACTTGCAGGAGCTGGACCAGCGCCTGGGCCCGTTCGTGGCCGCTGAAGTGGTCCAGCGAGATACCGCAGCCCAGGTCCTTAATCTGGCGCAGGAACGGGAGCAGCGCCTGCCGATTCAGTTCGGCGGTGGTTTCCGTCATTTCAAACACCAACTTGGCGGGGAGTACGCCGGTTTTTTGCAGGCCGCTGCGCAGCCAGTTCAGCAGTTCCTCGTCTTGCAGGATGGTCGGGGAAATGTTGATGAACAGGATCACCGAGTGACCGTGGGCCTGCCGATCCCGCAACACCCGGATCGAGTGGGCGATGACCCACCGATCGAGCACCATGCCAATTCGGTGCCGTTTGACCAGGCCGAACACGGTTTCCGGCAGCAGTTCCCAGCCTTCGCGGTTGCGCATCCGCAACAGCACTTCATACCGCTCGGTGGTGTCGCCGCGCAGGCTGACGATCGGTTGGAACAGCAGGTTCATCCGTTGCTGCTGAACGGCTTCGCGAATCTCCTCCAGCAAGCGTCGTTGCCGGGGGGTATCCGCGTCCTGCTCGCCGTTTTGGTTGTGTTGAATATGAATCCGCTTGCTCTTGCCGTCGCGAGCCATCCCGCAGGCCAGATCGGCTTGCTGGATCAACGTGGAAGCCTCGTTCACGGTCGGACTGGCAATGCTGATGCCGATGCTGGTGCGCAATTTGAAGTCGCCGCTGGCCAGGACATAGGCCTGGGTTTCCAGGCTGTCCCGCACGGCGTGCGCGGTGGCGAGTAGCGCGTCCTGGTTGGTGAAGCTTAGTAGCACCGTGAAAATGGCGTCGCCGAAGCGGGCCGTGATCGGATCAGGCCCCAAAGTGGCTTGCAGGCGTTTGGCGGCCTGCTCGACGACTTCATCGGCGGCGGCGACATCGTTATTCTCCACGCTGCGCAGGTTGTCCAACGCGATCAACATGATGGCTACCGGTTGGGCATTGGCGGCGGTGGCGACTAGCGCCCGTTCCAGATGTGCAAGAAAATAGGGACGGTTGTACAGGTCGCTGACGGTATCGCGGTTGCTGATCTGACTGAGCTTGCGGTGCAGGCCGCGCCCCTGGCGCAGCCGTTTGGCGAGGGCCGCGAACAGCAGTTCGGGATTCAGGGGCTTGCCCAGCAACGCCTCGCCACCCAGACCGGCGGCGGACAGCCGCTGGCCGATATCGGTTTGCGCCGACAGCAGGATCAGCGGCAATTCTCGGAACAATTCATGCTGCTGGATCGCCCGGGCCAGGATCAGGCCATCGGGTTCCTTCAGGTCCAGGCTCAGGAGCAGCAGGCTGGGTTGAAAGTTGTAGAGCGCTTGCAGGATTTGCAGGGGTTGTGCCAGCACCTGCGTCGCCATGCCGCGACTCTCCAGCCAGCGGGCGGCTTCGCGGGCGGCGGGCAGGGAATCCTCGACGACCAGGATGCGGTGATCGTGGGTTTTCAGGACCCGTTCGTCCAGAGCTTCCAGCAGCAGGGGAATATCCACCGGCTTGATGAAGTAGCCGGCCGCGCCGGCCTCCACCGCTTCGAGCCGGGCGGTGATGTCGCCGCGGTCCGCCAGAAAGAACAGCGGAATTTCCGGAGCCAGCGCTTGCCGCAAGGAGGTGATTTGTTGCAGGGTCGCCTGGCTGTCGCTGATGTGATCCAGATCGATCACCAGGGCGGCGGGTTGCTGGGCTTGGGCCAGGGCAACGCGGACTTCGTTCAGGCTGGCGTGGAGCCGCACTTCGAAGCCGCCCCGTTGTTCGAGCTTGCGCGCCAGAATCTGCGCGGATTCCGGAGCCATCAGCCACAGCGGCAACGATGCGGCCGGTTTTTCGCCCAAGTTGACCTGCGTCCGTTCGCCTTGGTCCCACCGGGAGAACAGGGGGACGGTCAGGTTCCCGATCGGTCGGCGCGATCCCGGAGCGATGGGTGCGCGGCCATCGTCCTCCGCGTTGGGCGTCGCCCGGCATAACGCATCCGCCACGGCGATCAGGCGTTCCCGTTCCGCGCCCTTGGGCAGTTCGCCTTTCTCCAGACATTCGCCGATCTGCTGCTGCAACCGTTCGGCCAACACCGTGATTTTTTGATATTCCGGCTGCGGGCGAGCCAGGCTCAGGACATCCTGCGCCGCGCGCTGGAGCAGCACGAAAAACTCCTGACTCCACTTGGTGTAAACGAGTTTCTCAGCGAGATCCTCGATGCGCCGGAGTTTGCCGGCCAGCGGTTCGGGGAAAACGGATTTCGATTCCATGGAAGATCTTCCTGGGGTGCAAATGACCTGGATAACCGACAGCCCGGCGCGGATGCGCGGTCGCGCTGTTGAAAGCAAAAGTTTACGACAGTTACCGCGCGGCGGCGAAATGCCCGAGAGTCCTTTTTCCGTTGGCGCCAGTGGCGGCGATCTGGTCCGCTCGTTCGATGGGCAAACCCATCCTCCTCGGACGCGGCTCCGCTGCAAACCGTTGTGTCGCGACGCAGCATTTTTTGCTATCATTCAAGCTGCTACTATCAGTATTACAGAATCTTGCATCGGAGCAATGTCATGAACGAAAAGCCCATAAGATTTGCCGATCCGTTCGGTCCCTGGGTTACGGTTTTGACCCGAACCAACCGCTTTATGGTCGAGCAACTGGAAAAAGCGGTTGCCCTGCGGATGGACAGTTTGAAGGCGTATGTTGATCTGGGGGTCTCGCAGGTCAAAGTCGCGCTCAAAGTGACCGACTCACACAGTCTGCATGAATTTACCGACAGTCAGTTCGCTGTGCTGAGTTTTGTGGGTCACCGAATGCTGGACGACGGTCGAGTGTTGAATGAATGGAGCACCGACTCTTGTCGACAAATGCAACAAGTAGCCAGACAAAACATGTTGAGCTTGCTCTTCAAGTACTGAATCAACGATGGGCTGGCCCGCTTAGCTGGACACTTGCCGCCAAACGCCGCCCTTGAGGCGGCTTTTCGCGATCCCCAGCCACAGTCTCGTTGAGAGACGCTTTCGACGCCATGAGTTGTTCTCGGTTGGGCTGAAATTACGCTATTATTCAGAAGCATTCAAAAGTGACATGCGGTGTCGTCCGGCGAGTGTGGCGGGCAGCGTCGATTCCGACCGCGAGATGTCGCTGCATGTGTTTGACAACCCTTGATTTCCAATCAGAATTCCATGATGACGTGGCGCAGGGCATGGGTAGTGGGATTGTGGTTGATCGTGCTGTCAGCCCAGGCGGATCTGCTGCTGGGTTTGGCCGCTTTCGCCAAGGGCGACTATCAGGCCGCGCTGGCCGAGTGGCAACCGCTGGCCGAACGGGGCG
>JAWOHQ010000416.1:0-3034 GCA_046485105.1 Candidatus Competibacteraceae bacterium
CATGAATATGACCGAATCCAGGCTCTGGAACAGTTCCCTGGGTATGTTCATGGGTTCGTTCTCCACCCTGTGCAGCTATACGGAACGGTTTGGCGAAGGCTTCGAGCACGCGCGAGGCGGCCAGCGCGGCATCGTGCTTCTCGATGTCCTCCAACAGGAAAGTGAACTCATCGCCACCCAACCGGGCTACCGTGTCCGCGACCCGGATGCAGGATTTCAGGCGTTCGGCGGCCTCGATCAGCAGTTGGTCGCCGCAATGATGGCCCAGGGTGTCGTTGACGATCTTGAAGTTGTCGAGATCGATGAACAGGACGGCCAGCAGGCGGTCGCTGCGTTCCAGGCGGGCCAGCGCGTGTCTCAGGCGATCGAGGTACAGACTGCGGTTCGGCAGCCCGGTCAATTCATCATGCGTGGCCAGGAATTCCATGCGCTGGTGCGATTCCCGAATCAGGGTGATGTCGCTGAGCGTGGCCACGTAGTTCGACGCGCCGCCCTCGGCATCCTCGATGGCGTTGATGTTCAGCCAGCACAGGTACTCCTCGCCGTCCTTGCGGCGGTCCCAGACTTCGCCCTGCCACCAGCCATGCGCTTGCAGGTGGCTCCATAGCGCCTGGTAGAACGCGGCGTCGTGCCGGCCGGATTGCAGCAGGCGCGGCGTCTGACCGACCGCCTCCTCACGGCTGTAGCCGGTGATCGCCCGAAAGGCGCCGTTGACGGACAGAATACGGAGCTCCCGGTCGGTGACCATCACCGCCTCGGCGGCGCGATCGAACATCCGGGCGGCCAGTCGGAGTTGTTCTTCAATCCGCTTGCGCTCGGTGATATCGAGCGCCTGGGTGCAAACGGCGATGACGGCGCCATCTTCCGAGAGCAGCGGAAAGCGAATCGTCAGTAGCGAGCGCTGGCTACCGGCCAGCACCAGCTGATCCTCGGATTGCAGGGCGCCACGCCGCCGCATGACTTCCAATTCCTTATTGCGGAACAGTTCCGCGATGCCTTGGGGGAAGAGTTGATAGTCGGTCTTGCCCAGCACCCTCTCGGCGCGCAGATCGAACACTCGCTCGAACTGGATGTTGACGAATTCGTAGCGGCCGACGGCATCCTTGATCATGAAGATGGCGACCGAATTGTTCATGACCGCCAGCAGCTTGTTTTGATCGGCGCGCAGGCGACGCTGGGCCTCGACCAGGTCGGTGTTGTCCAGCAAAGTGACGATGGCGCCGCGCAATTCCGCGTCGCTACCCAGGTGCGGGTTGACGCGCAGCACGTAATGACGGTTATCGCCGACCAGTTCCCGGACCATGCTTTTCCGGCAGCGCAACACCTCGCCGATAGTTTGACTGAAATCCGGCACATCGGTCGGCCAGGTGATTTCCCGTACGCTAGCGCCGATGGCGGTGGCGTTCAGCCGGAACAGGCGCGCGGCCGGTTGATTGAAGCGGGTCAGGTGCAGGTGGTGATCGACCGCCATCAGCGGGAAATCCAGGCTGTTCTGGATGTTCTGCAGCTCGGCGTTGGCGCCCTCCAGCTCGCTGGTCTTGACCTGTAGTTCCTCGTTGAGGGTGGTCAATTCCTCGTTGGTGGATTGCAATTCCTCGTTGGAAGCTTCCAATTCCTCGTTGGAGGCTTGCAGTTCCTCGTTGGAGGCTTGCACCTCTTCGTTGAGCGCCTGCATTTCCTCATTGGAGGTTTCCAACTCCTCGACCAGGGTTTGCAGGTGTTCGCGGGTGGCGGCCAGCTCGTCTTCCAGTTCCTTGCGGGTGTGATCGTCCGCAGGTTCGCTCTTGCGGCCGCGGCGCGGCGGCGGCGCTGGCGCCGGCTCGAAACAGACCAGGAACAACTTTTCCGAACCTTCCTCCAACAGGGGATGAACGGTCAACCGCACCGGCGGCGTGGCGGGCGGCTCGCCCTTGAGCGAGCGAGGCTGGCCCTGGATCGAGGCTTGTTTGCGGCCAGACTGGAAGATCAGGGTTTGGATGTCGGTGCGCAGTTCGGGGCGGATCAGGCTCAACAGGTCGAAACTGGGCTTGCCGGAGGGAATGATCAGATAGCGGCCGGCATCGCCGTGAATATGCTTGATCTGCAATTGACCGTCGACCACCAGACTGACTGGCAGGAATAGGCGAACGGCTTGTTCCAGCACCAGTTCGGGTAAATCCTTGGGTGGCCGACCGCCGGCCTTACGCGGCTCGACCGGCGGCGGGAACCGTGGCTCGGTCTGAAACAGCAGTTTTTGGCCGCCTCGGCGCCGGCGGTACAGCCGGGCTTCCTTGTCCACGACCTCGAAGAGCGCCTCCTGATGAAACACGCTCTCGGAGCGGCCCAGAAAAAGATAGCCGCCTGGCCGCAGACCATACTGGAACACCGCCAGAATGCGGGCTTGCAACTCGCTGCGGAAATAGATCAGGACGTTGCGGCAACTGATCAAGTCCAGTCGCAGAAACGGTGGGTCCTGGGCCAGATCCTGCCGGGCGAAAATCACCAGCTCCCGCAGGGGCTTGGCCAGTTCGTAACGATCGCCGTGCGTCACGAAGTGCTTGCGAACCTGCCGGGGATCGAGATCGGCCAGACTGGACGCCGAAAAGAGCGCCCGCCGCGCCATCGCCATGGCGTCCAGATCGAGGTCGGTGGCGAAAATCTGCACGCGGTACTGATCGAGTTGGTTGCCCAGATGTTCGGCGAAGAGGATGGCGATGGAGTAGGCCTCCTCGCCGGTGGCGCAGCCGGGCACCCAGACCCGAATTTCCTCGCCGGGCTGCTTGTCGGCGACGATGCGCCCGACCACGGTGGATAGACCGGCGAAAGCCTCCTTGTCGCGGAAGAAGGCGGTGACCGAGATCAGGATATCCTTGGCCAGCTTTTCCAGTTCTTCGGGTCGTTCCGCGATCAATTGCAGGTATTCGTCCAGATCGACGACGTGGTTGGTCGCCATCCGCCGGCCGATGCGGCGCCACAACGTGGCTTCCTTGTAGCCGTTGAAGTCGATCCGGGTATGCTGGCGGACCTTGGCCAGCAGTTTCTTGAGGGTGGCGGG
>JAWOHQ010000155.1:0-3429 GCA_046485105.1 Candidatus Competibacteraceae bacterium
ACCGGCTCGCGCCGGGGGATTTTTCCCAGGTTCGCTCGCTCTAACCAGCGGTCATATCCATGAAAAAAACTGGAGATCAACCGATGAGCCTGACCCAGAAAACCTGTACGCCGTGTCAAGGCGGCATCCCTCCGTTGACGCTCGGTGAAGCCGAGGCGCTGCTGGCGCAGGCCCCGGCTTGGCAACTGCTAGACAACGGGACTCGGCTGGAACGCCGGTTTGCGTTCCAGACTTTCGCCGCCGCGCTGGCCTTCGTCAATCGGGTCGGGGATCTCGCCGAGGCGGAAGGCCATCATCCCGATATCACCTTCGGTTGGGGTTACGCCAACGTGCTATTTTACACCCACAAGATCGGCGGCCTGCACGAGAACGACTTCATCATGGCCGCCAAGGTCAACGAACTGTACGCGACCGAATACTCGGCGGGTTGAAGGGGTTTAGTCCAACGCCGCCGCCACGCCGCGCAACGCCGGGTTGGCGGCGGTGATCACCCAGGTCGGAATCGCCGCCAGATACGCGCTGAACCGGCCCTTGGCTTCGAATCGGGCGCGGAACGCCGAGCGGTCGAAAAATTCCCCCAGACGCGGCACGATGCCGCCACCGATGTATACCCCTCCCAACGCACCCAAGGTAATCGCCAGATTGCCCGCCGCCGTGCCCAGCGCTTCGCAAAAGATCTCCTGGACTTCCACACAGTGCGGGCAGGTTCCAGCCAAAGCCCGCCGGGTGATTTCGCCAGGGGTTAAATCCTCCGCCGCCCACCCGTCCAATTCGGCCAGCGCGGTATAGACATCGACCCAACCCGGTCCGGCCAGCACCCGTTCCGGCGAGACATGACCGAACCGGCGTTGCAAAACTCGACTGATCGCCCATTCCCGCTCGTTGGCCGGGGAAAAAGTGACATGGCCCCCTTCGGTTTCCAGAGGAATCCACCGGTCGCCCGACCAAACCAGACCCGAGACGCCCAACCCGGTGCCGGGGCCGATCAAGCCGATCGGCGCATTCGCCAGCGCCGCGCCGCCGCCGACCGCCCGGCGTTCGTCCGGGCCGAGCAGGGGTAGCGCCAGCGCCAGCGCGGTGAAGTCGTTGAGCGCCCGGAGTTGATCCAGCCCGAGTTCCCGCCGCGTGGCCTCAATGGAAAACGACCAGGGACTGTTGGTGAACTGGACCCAGTCGCCGGTGACCGGCGTGGCGACCGCGATAGCGGCTCGGGACAAGCGAGGCGCGTCGACCTCGCGCAGATAGGCCTCGATGGCGTCGCGTAGCCCGGCAAAATCGACGCCCGCCAGAGTTCGCTCCGCGTAAATCCGCCGGTGCTCATCGGTCAGCGCGAAACGGGCGTTGGTGCCGCCCACGTCGCCGACCAAACAGGGGAACCCAGGAGTTGCATTTTGCATGATAGTTTTCCAAGTTGGTTAAAAATATAAGAAATTAAGTGCCTTATAGCTATTGACCCGCGACGGGAGCGGTCGGGTTCCGTGCTTGGCCAATCTCTTTACGGTTTCGTTGCAGCGAGCCTTGTCAATGGCTGCATAGCCACATTAGAATGAGTGAAATTCCTGACAATTTCACCTGACAAGAATCCGAGGACATTGCCACGGATCAACTGTCGCTGGTCCAGGCATCAGTCATGCCTCGAATACCAGCGCGGGTTTGAGCCAACACGCGAGCTAGCTACGGTAACCCCATCCCCGTAACATAACCACGAATGAGGAGTGGATCATGGCGTATTTGAGCGTTGAGCAGCTTAAGAAAGACTGGGCCGAGAATCCCCGCTGGAAGGGCATCACGCGCGGTTATAGCGCCGAGGATGTGGTGCGGTTGCGCGGCAATATGCCCATCGAGTATAGCTTGGCGCAACGAGGCGCCGAGAAACTCTGGCAACTGGTCAACAACGAACCCTACGTCAACTGCCTGGGCGCGCTGACCGGCGGGCAGGCCATGCAGCAGGCCAAGGCCGGGGTCAAGGCCATCTATCTGTCCGGCTGGCAGGTCGCCGCCGACAACAACACTTATATGTCGATGTATCCCGACCAGTCCCTGTATCCGGTCAATTCGGTGCCGGCGGTGGTGGAGCGCATCAATAATACGTTCAAGCGCGCCGATGAGATTCAATGCGCGCGCGGCATCGGGCCAGGACATAAGGACTTCGTCGATTATTTTCTGCCGATCGTGGGCGACGCCGAAGCCGGTTTTGGCGGGGTGTTGAACGCCCATGAGTTGATGAAGTCGATGATTCGCGCCGGCGCGGGCGGCGTGCATTTCGAGGATCAACTGGCCTCGGTCAAGAAGTGCGGCCACATGGGCGGCAAGGTGCTGGTGCCGAGTCAGGAAGCGGTGCAGAAACTGATCGCCGCCCGGCTGGCGGCGGATGTGTACGGGGTGCCGACCATCATTCTGGCCCGCACCGACGCCGAAGCCGCCGATCTGCTGACCAGCGACTGCGATGAGAACGACAAGCCGTTCTGCACCGGCGAGCGCACCGTGGAAGGCTTCTACAAGACCCGCAAGGGCTTGGAGCAGGCGATTTCCCGTGGTCTGGCCTATGCGCCCTACGCCGATATGGTGTGGTGCGAGACTGGCACCCCGGATCTCAATTTCGCCAAGAAGTTCGCCGAGGCGATCCGCGACCGGTTCCCCGGCCAGTTGTTGGCCTACAATTGCTCGCCGTCCTTCAACTGGAAGAAGAATCTGGACGACGCCACGATCGCGAAATTCCAGCGCGAACTCGGCGCGATGGGTTACAAGTACCAGTTCATCACCCTGGCCGGTATCCACAACATGTGGTACCACATGTTCGACTTGGCGCAGGACTACGTGAAGCGCGGCATGACCGCCTACGTCGAGAAGGTGCAGGAGCCGGAATTCGCCGCCCGCGAGCGCGGTTACACTTTCGTCTCCCACCAGCAGGAAGTCGGCACCGGCTACTTCGATGATATGACCACCGTCATTCAGGGCGGCGTGTCGTCGGTGACCGCGCTGACCGGTTCGACCGAAGAAGAACAATTCCACTAAGCGGCGTGGCGCGCTGTCTGTCCCCTATCGGCAGGCGGCGTACATCGGTTCGCGCTAACCCGGAGGCGCAACCCTCCGGGTTTTTTGCCGTGTCCATGACCATAGTCTTCCTGTCCACGCCCCGATTCCGCATCGCCATCACCGCGAGGAGCAACCCGTGAGCCTGAACCTACCTGCTGGCGTCCAAGTCACTGCCCCAATTCATCCCCGTTTCGATGAGGTCCTCACCCACGACGCCTTGGCCCTGGTCGCCAAGCTGCATCGCGCGTTCGAGCCGCGCCGTCAGGAATTACTGAAGAAGCGCGGCGAGCGCCAGGCCCGTATCGACGCCGGCGAAATGCCCGATTTCCTGCCGGAAACGCAGCACGTTCGCGACGGCGACTGGAAGGTCGCGCCGCTGCCCAAAGCTCTGGA
>JAWOHQ010000151.1:0-2599 GCA_046485105.1 Candidatus Competibacteraceae bacterium
GACTGGCCGGATTTTCTGCAATCCGTGCGGGAGACGCTGCATGAGGTGAACCGGCAATTGCGCGAGGAATCGGCTCAGCGCTACCAGAACCGCACCATCGGCACCACGGCGGTGGTGCTGCTGGCCCATGAAACCCAGTGCGCCTGCCTGTGGTTGGGAGACAGCCGGGTCTATCGGCTGCGGGATGGCCAGCTCCAGCAACTGACCCGCGACCACAGCCACGTGCAACAACTGGTCGACCAGGGACTGCTCACGCCCGAGGAAGCGCACCGTCATCCGCTGGCTAACGTCATCACCCGGGCGATCGGTTCGACGGACGATTTGCAAATCGACGAGGTGGTCCATCCGCTACAGGCGGGGGATATGTTTCTGTTGTGCAGCGATGGACTGAACAAAACGGTGAGCGACGAGGAAATCGCCCGGCTGCTCGCCCACAGCGACCACGACTGTCAAGAGGCGGTCAAGGCCTTCATTCACCTGGCCCTGATGCGCGACGCCAGCGACAACGTGACCACCGTGGTGGTGTATTTCAGCGATCCGAACTCGGAACCTGTTGCGGGGGGGGCCGAAGCGACAACCCAACCCATACCGCCGGACTGGTATCTCCAGTAACGGCTGCCCCTCTCTCGCAAGCGGGAGAGGGGGCAGGGGTGAGGGTGGTTTTTCAGGCGCCTTGCTCGCCAGAGCCCGTATCGAGCCGCCACTCAGGCCGGATGCCCGCGTTCCCGAACCGCTCGCCGATACAGCGGCAACGGCTGGTCGGCCGCCGGTTGATAGCTCACGCTGAATTCGCCAAACGCCTCCAGCGCATCCTCCAGGCTGCGATCCGCGCGCACCTCGAACGCATCGAAACCACTGCGAGCCATGAAGAGCAACTGATCGCGCAGCACCTCGCCCACCGCGCGAAGCTCGCCCTGATAACCATGGCGCTCCCGCAACAGCCGGGCCTGGGAATAGGCGCGACCATCGGCGAACTTGGGAAATTCCAGCGCCACGACCGCCCATCGGGGGAGATCGTCGGTTAGATCGGCCACGTTGGCGGTATTCGGCAGGCGCACGCCGACCGGATCGTCACGCTCCACCAGCGCGGCTCGCTCCCGTTGCCAGCGCGCCAGCGTCACGATCGCCGGTCCGGCGGGCAGCTCGGCGTCATCGGCGACCTGCCGCCATGAATCTTCGATGATTTGCCGGTTTTTGATGATTCGTCCCATGGGTCGCTCCTAAGCCGCGTCGGCTTCCAGGGTCCGAACCTTTCCCCCGGACGCCAACGCCTTTTCTGGCGCATAGGCGCGCGCCCGGAACGATCCGAGACCGACCCGCCGAACCGTATCGAGGAACCGCTCGCCCTCCTCGCGTTCCGCGACGTAGACTCGCAGAATGCGTTCCAGGGTGTCGGCGACCTCGGTCTTGGGCACCGAGGGACCGAGAATCTCGCCCAAAGACGCCTCGTTTTCCGAAGATCCTCCCAGCGAAATCTGGTACCACTCCTCGCCTTTCTTGTCCACGCCGAGAATGCCGATGTGGCCGACGTGATGATGGCCGCAGGCGTTCATGCAGCCGGACATGTTCAGGCGGATCTCGCCGAGATCGTAGAGATAATCCAGGCGGTCGAATTTTTCATTGATCTGCCGCGCGACGTCGATGGAGCCGGCATTGGCCAGGCTGCAATAATCCAGGCCGGGACAGCAGATCATATCCGCCAGAGTACCGATGACCGGCGCGGCCAGTTTTTGCATCTTGAGCGCCTGCCACAGCGGGTAAAGATCGGCTTGGCGCACGTCGACCAGCAGCAAATTTTGCTGATGCGTGGCGCGGATCTGCCCGGAACTGTAACGGTCGGCGAGGTCGGCCACCGCGTCCATCTGCTCGGCGGTGATATCGCCCGGCGCGACGCCCGGGTCCTTCAACGCCAGGAACACGTTGTGGTAACCGGCCACCTTGTGCTCGGCGACATTATGGCGCGCCCAGGTAGCGAACGGCTTGTCGCTCTTGAGCCATCGGGCGAAGCTGAGGTCGCTGGCGGCGTCGGCCTGATACAGGGGCGGGGCGAAAAAGCGCCGGACCCGCTCGATCTCGGCTTCGTCCAGCACCAATCCTGAATCGCGGATTTGCGTCCATTCCGCCTCGACCTCATCACGGAATTTATCCGGCCCCAGCGCCTTGACCAGGATTTTAATCCGGGCCTTGTACAGATTGTCCCGCCGCCCGTACTGGTTATAGATCCGCAAGATCGCTTCCAAATAGGACAGCAAATCGCGCTGCGGCAGGAATTCGCGGATGGCGTGGCCGATCATCGGCGTGCGGCCCAAACCACCGCCGACCAGCACCCGAAAGCCGATCTCGCCCCGCTCGTCGCGCAGCAGGTTCAAACCGATGTCGTGGACTTGCGCCGCCGCGCGGTCGTGGGTCGCACCGGTGACGGCGATCTTGAACTTGCGCGGCAGATAGGAGAATTCGGGATGAAAAGTCGACCACTGGCGGATGATCTCGCAGTAGATGCGCGGGTCTTCGAGTTCATCCCGGGCGACCCCGGACAGATGATCGGCGGTGACATTCCGGATACAGTTGCCGCTGGTCTGGATGGCATGCATCTCCACTT
>JAWOHQ010000157.1:0-3260 GCA_046485105.1 Candidatus Competibacteraceae bacterium
CGGCTAAATCAAGTCTGCCTGAGTTGAGCTTACTGACCGAGTGCTCCCCCGCGAATAATCCAACGATTGCTTTTTCAAGTGCACCTGAGTGACACAAAAAGCGAAAAAAAACGTTTTGTTGAATTTTTTTGCGGCACCCAAAAACTCTTTGGACAGGGTTGCGATTCTGGCCGTTGAAAGGAATTATCATCTTCTAAAGGAGCAGGCAGATGGGGCAGTCGATCACGTTGCCATTCGAGACTCTCGGGTGATCGGAGCTCAGATGGAGGCTTCTGGCTTCGTATCGCATTGTTGAACTTCGATCCGCCTGTTTCACTTTCCCTTACCAGGTTTTTCGTCTCGTCGATCCGCACAACCAGCAACCGGTCACCGTCCCAGTGGTGAGTGCCCTGGCCGGCGGCGCGGTCGGCAAAAAAGCCTATTATGCGACCCTGATCGCCCGCGGCGGCGCCGAGCGGCACGTCACCCAGCATTCCACCCTCATTCGCGAGGAGAGCGGAACGGTCAAGGGCATGGTCGTGGTGTTTGCCGATGTGACCAGTGAGTACCAAGTTCGGGAGGCGCTGCGGGAAAGCGAAGAACGCTTCCACCTGATGTTCGAAAATCACGATGCCATCATGTTGCTGATCGAACCGGAGACCGGTCGCATTCTGGATGCCAACCAAGCGGCGGCGCGGTTCTACGGTTATCCAGTGGCGCGGCTGTGCGCGATGACCACTCAGGATATCAGTAGCGTCTCATCGTTAGACAGGATTTCGCTGAGGCGGGATAGCTCCTTACCGAAATATCGTGATGACTTTATTTTTTCTCACCGGCTCGCCAACGGCGAAGTGCGAGTCGTGGAGTTTCATGCGTCTCCGATCCTGTTGCGGGGTCAATCGATTCTCTTCGCGATCATTCATGACATCACCGAGCGCCGGGCGCTGGAATTGGAGATGCGGCGGCTCGCCACCACCGATCCGCTCACCGGACTGGCCAATCGCCGGGTTTTTTTGGATCAGGTCGCGCGGGAGTTGGAACGTTTCCAACGCTACGACAAACCCGTGGCCCTGCTGATGCTCGATCTCGACTCTTTCAAGAGAATCAACGACACGCGCGGTCACGCCACCGGCGATGCGGTGCTCCAGCACTTCGCCAATGTCGCCCGGGAGTCGTTGCGCAAGATCGACCTGTTGGGCCGCCTGGGCGGCGAGGAATTCGCCGCGTTGCTGCCGGGCACGGATGCGGCGGGCGCGGTGCATTTGGCCGAGCGCCTGCGCCAAGCCGTGGCCGAGCGGCCGGCCGAAATCGAGGGCGGTTCCCTGGCCTATACCGTCAGCATTGGCGTTACGTGGTTCGCGTCGGCCGACTCCAACGCCGATGCGATTTTGGCCCGCGCCGACCGGGCGCTGTATCACGCCAAGGACAACGGCCGTAACCAGGTCGAGGTCGAGCCCCCGCCGGTCTGAGCCATTGGTCGATCGTATTCTCGACGTGGATATGAAACTGATGAACCTTTACGCCAAACCTTATTCCGAAGCCTGCGAACAGAACAAGGAACCGATTCTGGCGGTATTGCGCGAGGTTTTTAACGAACCCGGTCTCATTCTGGAGATCGGCGCGGGCACCGGGCAGCACGCCGTTCACTTCGCGCGGGAGTTGCCTCATCTGGACTGGCAACCGACCGATCGAGCGGACTATCTGCCCGGCATCCACCTGTGGATCGCCGAAGCGGGTTTACCGAATCTGCGCCAACCGTTGGAGTTGAACGCTCGCCGCGAGCCTTGGCCGATCACCCAGGCGGCGGGGGCATTTTCCGCCAACACCACCCACATCATGCATTGGCCGGCGGTGGAGGGTTTATTCCGGGGCATCGGCCGGACGTTGCAACCGGGCGGCGCGTTCTGCCTGTATGGGCCATTTAATTATGGCGGCCGCTACACCAGCGCCAGTAATGCTGAGTTCGACGCCTCGCTCAAACAGCGCGACCCGGACAGCGGCATTCGGGACTTCGATGATCTCGACCGACTGGCGCGGGATAACGGCTTGCGGTTGTGGCGGGATTATCCGATGCCAGCCAACAACCGCACCCTGGTCTGGAGGCGAGATTAACCGGGTGCGGTCGGTTAGGGTGCGAAAAAAGCGTCGCCTCTGCCCGCCTTCAAACGTTCACACCTGGCGCGCCTGGGCGGCGGCATTACCGATATAGGCGGCGGGCGTCAGGTCCAGCAAGCGTTGCTTCGCCGGTTCGGGAATGGCCAAGTTCATGATCAAGGCCCGCAGGGCGGCGCGATCCACCCGCTGGCCGCGCGTCAACTCCTTGAGCTGTTCGTAGGGCTGCGCGAGGCCATAACGGCGCATCACGGTCTGAATCGGCTCGGCCAGCACTTCCCAGTTGGCGTCCAGATCGGCGTCCAGCGCCGCCGCATCGACGTCCAGTTTGCCGAGGCCCTTCAGACAGGACTGGTAAGCGACCAGCGCATGCGCCAGTCCGACCCCCACGGTGCGCAGCACGGTCGAGTCGGTCAAATCCCGTTGCCAGCGCGACACGGGCAGCTTGGCGGCCAGATGGTCGAGCAATGCATTGGCCACGCCCAGATTGCCCTCGGCGTTCTCGAAGTCGATGGGATTGACCTTGTGCGGCATGGTCGACGAGCCAACCTCGCCGGCCACGGTGCGTTGCCGGAAATAGCCGATGGCGATGTAACTCCAGATATCGCGGCAGAAATCCAGCAGCACGGTGTTGGCGCGCAGCACCGTGTGAAAAAATTCCGCCATGAAATCGTGCGGTTCGATCTGAGTCGTATAAGGATTCCAGTCCAGCCCCAGATCCTCGGTGACGAAGCGCCGGGCGAAATCCTCCCAGTCCACCTCCGGATAGGCGGCCAGATGGGCGTTGTAGTTGCCGACCGCGCCGTTGATCTTGCCCAATAGCGGCGTCGCCGCCAGTTGCGCCCGCTGCCGTTTCAGGCGCTGGACCACATTAGCCAGTTCCTTGCCCAGCGTGGTCGGCGAGGCCGGCTGACCGTGGGTGCGGGCCAGCATCGGTTGCTCGGCGTACTGATGCGCCAAGCGAGTCAGCACATCGCAGAGTTCGTCCCATTGCGGGAGCAGCGCCTGAGTGCGCGCCTCGCGCAGCATCAGGGCGTAGGCCAGATTGTTGATGTCCTCCGAGGTGCAGGCGAAGTGGAAGAACTCCCGCAGCCGCCCGTCGGGATCATGCGAAGCCATCTGCTCCTTGAGGAAATACTCGACCGCCTTGACGTCATGATTGGTCTGGT
>JAWOHQ010000273.1:0-4001 GCA_046485105.1 Candidatus Competibacteraceae bacterium
GTGAGCTTTGAGCATTTCAGCGGCAACATCTATCTCGTCGGCGGCGCGGTGCGCGACGAACTGCTCGGCTTGCCGGTCGACGAGCGCGACTGGGTAGTGGTCGGCGCTACGCCCGATGAATTGCTGGCGCGCGGCTTCCGGCCGGTCGGCAAGGATTTTCCGGTGTTTCTGCACCCGGAGACCCGCGAGGAATACGCGCTGGCCCGCACCGAACGCAAGACCGCGCCAGGCTATCACGGGTTCCGGTTCGACACCGCGTCCGAGGTGACGCTGGAAGCTGACTTGCTGCGCCGCGATCTCACCATCAACGCCATGGCGCGAGATACGCAGGGTCGCCTGATCGATCCTTATCACGGCGTCCGCGACCTGGAAGCCCGCTGGTTGCGCCACGTTTCCCCGGCCTTCGCCGAGGACCCGGTGCGGATTCTGCGGCTGGCCCGCTTCAGCGCCCGCTACGCGCCGCTGGGCTTCCGGATCGCCCCGGAAACGCTGGACCTGTTGCGGACCATGGTCGCCAGCGGCGAAGCGGATCACCTGGTCCCCGAACGGGTGTGGGCGGAAACCGTGCGCGCCTTGGGCGAATCCCGCCCCGGGCAGTTTGTTCAGACGCTGCGCGACTGCGGCGCGCTGGCGCGGATTTTCCCGGAACTGGATCGGTTGTTCGGCGTCCCGCAGCCGCCCCTGCATCATCCCGAAATCGACGTCGGCGTGCATACCCTGCTGGCTTTGGCGCAGGCGGTGCGCCTGGGTGGGGACGTCGTGACCCGGTTCGCGGTGCTGGTTCACGATCTCGGCAAGGGCGCCACGCCGCCCGAGGAATGGCCGCGCCATCTGGGCCACGAACAGCGCGGCGCTGAGTTGATCCGGGTCTTCTGCCAGCGGTTGCGGATTCCCAACATGTACCGCGAACTGGGCGTACTGACCGCGCGCTTTCACACGCACTGCCATCGCGCCCTGGATTTGCGGCCGAAAACCCTGCTCGGCGTCTTGCAGGGTCTGGACGCCTTGCGCAAGCCGCAACGCTTCGCCCAATTCCTGACCGCCTGCGAGGCTGATGCGCGGGGCCGGCTGGACCTGGAGGACCGGGATTATCCGCAGGCGGACTTGCTGCGCCAGGTTCGCCAGGCCGCCGCCGACGCGCCAACGCGGCCCCTGCTGGACCAGGGACTCACCGGGCTGGCGCTGGCCGAGGCGCTGCAACGGGAGCGGTTGGCGGCGATCGCCGAAGCGCGCCAAGCCTTCAAGGCGACCCTGGTCTGGTTGGGGTCGGTCGGATGCTTGCGTAATCCCAGTCCCCCCACAGCGCCTGCGCCGCCGCCAGCGCCGCAACCCCGGCGGTTTCGGTGCGCAGGATGCGCGGTCCCAGCCGGACGCCGGTGAAGCCCGCCTGAAGCGCGCCGGCGATTTCCGCCGGACTCAGGCCGCCTTCCGGGCCGATCAGCAGCGTCATCTCTCCCAACGGCGGCTCCAGCCCGCGCAGGCCCCGTTCGGCCAGCGGATCGAGCAAGAGCCGCAAACCGGATTCTCGCCTCACCCCCGCCAGCCAGTCCGCCAGCGCCAAAGGCTCGCGCAGTTCCGGCAACCGATTGCGTCCGCACTGTTCGCAGGCGCCGACGACGATCCCGCGCCAGTGCTGGATCTTGCGCGCCAGCCGTTCGCCGACGAGCGCAACCCCGCCGTGTTCGGCGAACAACGGCTGGATGGCGACGACGCCCAGTTCGACGGCTTTTTGCAGCGTGTAGTCCATCCTCTCGCCGCGCGAGATGCCTTGCGCCAGGGTCACTCGCAGCGGCGATTCCACGTCGCCGGACAGGGCTTCGGTCACTCGCGCCCAAGCGTCCCGCTTACCCACCTCCACCAACGTGGCCGCAAATACCCCACCTTCCCCGTCGAACAGAATCAATGCCGCGCCCGGCTTCAGCCGCAACACCCGCACGGCATGCTTGAAGGCGTTATCCCCCAAGGGAGTGGTCGCGTTGATCGCCAACGGCGTGGGGAGATAAAAGCGGGGAACGCGCATGTGGATACGAACTCAGAGTGAATACTTGCTAGGATTGGCGCATGAGCCTTCAGCATTCAACACTCCCTCCCACCTCTCGGCTCTATAAGAGCATAGCCTCCCAGTAGCCCTCCTGAAACCCGCCCATGACTCCCGAGACCGCCAACCCCCATCAAACCGGACTCCGCGCGCCCAAAACCTGCTGGAGTCCCGTCGTGCATCGACTCACGCCCTACGTGCCGGGCGAACAGCCGAAGCTCGACCACCTGGTCAAGCTCAACACCAACGAAAACCCCTACGGACCCTCGCCCCAGGCGCTGGACGCCATCCGCGCCGAACTGTCCGACGCCCTGCGTCTGTACCCGGACCCGAACGCCGAGCGCCTCAAACAGGCCATCGCCGACTATTACGGCGTCACGCCGGCGCAAGTGTTCGTCGGCAACGGGTCGGACGAGGTGCTGGCGCATACCTTCCAGGCGCTGTTCCAGCATCCCGCGCCGTTGCTGTTTCCGGATATCACCTACAGCTTTTACCCAGTCTACTGTGGTCTGTACGGCATCGACTTTGTCACCGTGCCGCTGGCCGAGGATTTCACGCTGCGGGTGGTCGACTACCGACGCCCGAACGGCGGCATCATCTTCGCCAATCCGAACGCCCCCACCGGTTGTCTGCTGCCGCTGGCCGACCTTGAGTGGCTTCTGCAACACAATCGGGATTCGGCGGTGGTCGTCGACGAAGCCTACATCGACTTCGGCGGCGCCACCGCCATCCCGCTGGTGGACCGCTACCCGAACTTCCTGGTCACCCAGACGCTCTCCAAATCGCGCTCGCTGGCCGGCTTGCGGGTCGGGTTCGCGGTCGGCCATCCCGAACTGATCGAAGCGCTGGAGCGGGTCAAAAACAGCTTCAACTCCTACCCGCTCGACCGGTTGGCCATCGCCGGGGCGATCGCCGCGTTCGCGGATCGCGAACACTTCAAACGCACCCAACAGGCGGTGATCGCCAGCCGGGAACAGTTGATTATGGCGCTGACGGAACTCGGCTTCGCGGTGCTGCCCTCGGCGGCGAACTTCGTGTTCGCCCGTCATCCGCGGCGGGACGCCGCCGAACTGGCCGCCAGCCTGCGCGAACGCCACGTCATCGTGCGCCATTTTCGCCAGGCGCGCATCGACCAGTTCCTGCGGATCACGGTCGGCGCCCCGGCGCACAACGCCGCGCTGCTCGCCGCGTTCGGACAAATACTGGCGGAGCATTGAATCATGCAACTGCGCGAACTGGTCGCCCATGCCGACCGCCTGCTGGCGGTGGAAAGCTTCTCCGACTACTGTCCGAACGGCTTGCAGGTGCAGGGCCGCTCGGAAGTCCAGACCTTGATCGGCGGCGTCAGCGCCTGTCAGGCGTTGCTGGATGCCGCGCTCGAATTGCGGGCCGATGCCGTGCTGGTCCATCACGGCTACTTCTGGAAAGGCGAAGACCCACGCATCGTTGGCATGAAACAGCGCCGCCTCGCCACCCTGCTCCGCCACGACCTCAGCCTGATCGCCTACCATCTGCCGCTGGACGCGCACCCGGAACTCGGCAACAACGCCCAACTCGCTCGGGTGCTGGACCTGACGGTCACCGGGATCGCCAGCGGCAATGGGTTGGTCGTGCTGGGGTCGCCCGCCAATCCGATCAGCGGCGAGGAATTCACCGCTCATCTCGCCGCCCGACTCGGCCGGCAACCACTGCACGTGGCCGGCGACGACGCGCCCATCCACCGGCTGGCCTGGTGTACCGGCGCCGCGCAATCCTCGATCGACGTCGCGCTGGAGGCGGGCGTGGACGCCTTCCTCACCGGTGAAGCGTCGGAACAAACCACGCACTTCGCTCGCGTGTGAGGTGAGCGATGCAGTTGTAGGCCGCGTCGATGGGGCCGTTGCCATAGTCCGCGCCGCGCCGTTCCCGTCCGTTGACGTTCAGCTTGACACTGGCCATGGGCATGACGGTGGTGCCGGCGGTG
>JAWOHQ010000314.1:0-5257 GCA_046485105.1 Candidatus Competibacteraceae bacterium
GCGCTGCGCGATCATCCGGACTGCGCCCGCGAGGCGTTCGAGGCGGCTTGCGATCCCACCGATCCAGGCTTGAGCGTGCGGCTGACCTTCGATCCCGCCGAGGATATCGTCGCGCCGTTTCTCGCCAACGGCGCGCGCCCGCGCATCGCCATCCTGCGCGAGCAGGGGGTCAACGGTCAGGTGGAAATGGCGGCGGCCTTCGATCAAGCCGGCTTCGCGGCGGTGGATGTCCATACGAGCGACCTCAGCGCCGGGCGGGTTACCCTGGCCGATTTTCACGGCATCGCCGCCTGCGGTGGGTTTTCCTACGGCGACGTGTTGGGCGCCGGCGAGGGCTGGGCCAAGTCGATCCTGTTCGATCCCCGCGCCCGCAACGACTTCGCGGCGTTCTTCGCCCGACCCGACAGCTTTGGGTTGGGGGTGTGCAACGGCTGTCAGATGCTGGCCAATCTGCGCGAACTGATCGCCGGGACGGAACTCTGGCCGCATTTCGCGCGCAACCGAGTGGAACAGTTCGAGGCACGGCTGAGTCTGGTGGAGGTGTTGCCTTCGCCGTCGCTGTTCCTGCACGGCATGGCCGGTTCGCGACTGCCGGTTGCGGTCGCGCACGGCGAAGGACGGGCTGAATTCCCCGCCGGGGACGGGCCAGCGGCGGCGCTGGCGGCCGGCGTGGCGGCGTTGCGCTTCGTGGACTCCTTCGGGGAGCCTGCGGAAACCTATCCGGCCAATCCCAATGGCTCGCCGGGCGGCATCACCGGCCTGACCAGCCGCGACGGGCGCTTCACCATCCTCATGCCCCATCCGGAGCGGGTGTTTCGCACCATGCAGCATTCCTGGCATCCCGATGGGTGGGGCGAGGATGGACCGTGGTTGCGGCTGTTCCGCAACGCCCGGCGCTGGCTGGGGTGATCGAACCGCGAATCTGATCGCGGTGACGGATGGAGCGCCCTCATGCGGAACGCGGCGTCATCCGGAGCGCCCGGCGAATAAATTCGCGGCAAGCGGGAATAAACCACCGCGGTCGACCGTTTTCGGGATACGGGCGCGCTCCACCAAAGCAGATCCAGCTTCGCCGTTCATCCGCCTTTCATAATGGTCGGTTAATTTCCAGCATTCGCCGCAATCTCGAGCGACGAGGAGACTCGGACCGCCATCCGGTTCGCGCTGCTCCCTTTCCCCCTCATCGTCACCGGAGCGTTGTATGCTTCAGGAAATTCTACTGATTCCCGCCGCTGGCGCCTTGGCCTTCACCGGGCTCAAGCTGCGCAAGCACCGCCAGTATCGCCAACTGCAAGCGCGCCAGCAGGATTTCCTCGCTCGCCACGGCGCAGCCTTACCTTGGCCGGACCGCTTGCCGGACGCGCTGCCCGATTTCGACCCGCTTATCGCCGTGGTTCCCGAACCCCTGCCGGCCGCTGCGTTCGCCCTGGTGCGCGACTCGGCGTTGCGTCGGGACCGCACCGAGCGCAGCTACTTTCCGGCCCACAAACAAGGGGGAACGGTCGCCTACGAGGATCTGCACCGGATTGCCCCGGAGATCGTCGCCTTCTATCAGTCGGATTATCTGCGCCAGCTTTGTTCGACGGTCGTTGGCGCGACCATCCTGCCGACGCCGATCAACGATCAGAGTTCCTGCTCGCTGTTGTTCTATGACCGGCCCCGCGACCATATCGGCTGGCATTACGACTACAACTTCTACCATGGCCGCCATTTCACCGTGCTGCTACCGTTGGTCAATCGCCATCTTCAGGAGGATCGGCTGTCCTCGGCGCAATTGGTGATCCGGCAAAGCGACCGGGAAGTCGTCGTCCCCACCCCGCCCAATACGCTGATCGTGTTCGAAGGCGCGCGGGTCTATCACCAAGTGACTCGGCTGCGGGAAAACGAATTGCGGGTCATCCTCAGCATGACTTTCTGCACCCGCCCGCAAGCTTCGCTCATCAAGGGAACCGTCCGCCGGTTCAAGGATATCGCCTACTTCGGGGTGCGCGCGCTGTGGACCTGATCGAGCGCTTCACACGCATTCCACTCCAATCATGGCTAGAATGGGGAATAGAGGATGTGGAAGGAGGGGATAATGGTCAGCAGCTATCTGATCTGCGATGCGTGCGGACAATTCGGGCCGCCCGCCGGTTTTCTGCACGAAAACGGCCTGCGCCTGTGCTGCCAGTGCTGGTATCGAGAACGGTGTGAGACTCCACCCCCAGCGGATAGCGGGACCGAACCCGAGCTCTCCACCGACAGTTATCAACAATCCAACCCACCACTCGAAGATTGATAGACCACCAGCCTGCTGGCGAACAGGGGCGTCCGGCCGATCCACCGGTCTCTACCAATAATTCTCCACCGCCAGATTGCCCGGCTTGCCGCGCTGGCTCAGGGTCAGGCCACGCTCGGTGAGCAGTTGCCGGGTTTCCTGCACCATGTCCGGATTGCCGCAGATCATGACCCGGGAGCGTTCCCGGTCGATCGGCAGTCCGACATGCGCTTCCAGTGCCCCGTTGCTCAGCAGGTGGGTGATCCGGTCGTTGAGCGCCGACCGCTCGGGTTGCTCGCGGGTCACGACCTGGACGTATTTCAGCTTGTGGGCGTACTCGGCGAACAGCTCGTTTTCCTGGAAGGCGTGGATGAACTCTTCGTAGGCCAGTTCGTGCCGGTAGCGAACGCTGTGAACCAGTACGATGTTTTCGTATTGTTCCCAAGGTTCGAACTCCTGCAAAATCGACAGGAACGGCGCCAGCCCGGTGCCAGTGGACAATAGCCAGAGGTCCTTGCCGCATTCGAAACGGTCGGTGGTGAGATAACCGTAGTTCTTTTTCTCCACCAGGACCGGGTCGCCGATCTTCAGTTGCGACAGCCGCGAGGTGAACGCGCCGTCGGGAACGACGATGGAGTAGAACTCCAGAAAGTCATCGTAGGGCGCCGAACAGATCGAATAGGCCCGCCACACCAGTTCGCCGGCGTCATCCTCGACCCCCAGCCGCGCGAATTGTCCGGCGATGAAGCGATAGGACTGACTGCGGGTGGTCTTGAAGGAGAACAGATTGGGGGCCCAGGTCCGGATTTCGGTAATGGTTTCCACGGTGTACTTGTCGCTGGCCTTCATGGAACTCGATCCTGTCGTCGTTAGATTTTAGTCTGTGGGTCACGGGCGGACTCGCCGAATACCCGAGTACTTTGCTTGGTTTTAGACGCTAGTTTACGGGGGAATTTTCAAATAAAAAGTAATAAAAAATTATTTATTTATAATCAAAAAAATAAATCACTCGCGATCTTCAAACCACAAGCCCACGGCTGTATTAAAGTACGCGCCCGAGTTCCCCCGATCCGAACGCCACGATGAACACTGCCTACGACGCCTCCGCGATAGAAGTCCTCAGCGGCCTGGACCCGGTGCGCAAACGCCCCGGCATGTACACCGATACCTCCCGTCCCAACCACCTGGCGCAGGAAGTCATCGACAACAGCGTGGACGAGGCGATCGCCGGTCATGCCACCACGATCACCGTCATGCTGTATGCCGACGGTTCGCTGTCGGTCGCGGACGACGGGCGCGGCATGCCGGTCGACCTGCACCCCGAGGAGAGAATTCCCGGCGTCGAGCTGATCCTGACCCGCCTGCACGCCGGGGGCAAGTTCTCCGACCGCAACTACCAGTTCGCCGGCGGTCTGCACGGCGTGGGCGTGTCGGTGGTCAACGCGCTGTCCAGCCACCTCGAAATCTGGGTCAGACGCGGCGGTAAGGAATACCACATGGCCTTCGCCGGGGGCGACAAGGTGTCGGAGTTGGAGGAGGTCGGCACGGCGCCCCGGCGCACGACGGGCACCACGGTGCGGTTCTGGCCGGACCCGCGCTATTTCGATTCGCCCAAATTCTCCGTGCTGCGGCTCAAGCACGTGCTGCGCGCCAAGGCCGTGCTGTGTCCGGGCTTGAAGGTCCAGTTTACCGACGAAGCCAGCGGCGAACAGCTCACCTGGCATTACGAAGACGGCTTCACCGACTATCTCCAGGAAGCGCTGGGCCGGACGCCGCTGCTGCCCGATCCGCCCATCGTCGGCCACGCCCACGGCGCGCGCGAAGCAGTCGATTGGGCGCTGACCTGGCTGCCGGAGGGCGGCGAGCCAGTGGCGGAAAGCTACGTCAATCTGATTCCCACCGTCCAGGGTGGCACGCACGTCAACGGCCTGCGCGGCGGGTTGACCGACGCGGTGCGCGAGTTCTGCGAATTCCGCAGTCTGACCCCGCGCGGCCTGCGCATCGCCCCGGAAGACGTCTGGGAAGGCTGCTGCTACGTGCTGTCGGTGAAATTGCAGGACCCACAGTTCTCCGGCCAGACCAAGGAGCGGCTGTCTTCGCGCGAGTGCGCGGTATTCGTGGCCGGCGTAGTCAAGGACACTCTCAGCCTGTGGCTGAACCAGCACCCCGAGACCGGCGAGCGCATCGCCCAACTGGCGCTGGCCAATGCCCACCAGCGGATGCGGGCCAGCCGCAAGGTCGTGCGCAAACAGGTTGCCAGCGGGCCGGCGCTGCCCGGCAAACTGGCCGACTGCACCGCTCAGGATCTAAAGCGCACCGAACTGTTCCTGGTCGAGGGCGACTCCGCCGGCGGCTCCACCAAGCAGGCCCGCAGTCGCGAGTTTCAGGCGGTGATGCCGCTGCGTGGCAAGATTCTCAACACCTGGGAAGTGGATTCCACCGAGGTGATGGCCTCGCAGGAGGTTCACGACATCGCCGTAGCCATCGGCGTGGATCCCGGTTCCGCTGATCTCAGTGGACTGCGCTACGGCAAGGTCTGCATCCTGGCCGACGCCGATTCCGACGGTCTGCACATCGCCACCCTGCTGTGCGCGCTGTTCGTGCGCCATTTCCGCCCCCTGGTGGAAGCCGGCCACGTCCATGTCGCCATGCCGCCGCTGTTTCGGGTCGATGTCGGCAAGGAGGTGTTCTACGCCCTGGATGAAGCCGAGCGGCAGGGGATTCTCGACCGCATCGCCGCCGAGAAGAAGAAAGGCAAGGTCAGCGTGACCCGCTTCAAGGGCTTGGGCGAGATGAATCCCCTGCAACTACGGGAAACCACCATGGATCCCAGCACCCGGCGGCTGGTGCAACTGACCCTCGACGCCGGCGATGACACCCTGGCGCTGATGGATATGCTCTTGGCGAAAAAGCGGGCGGGAGATCGCAAGAACTGGCTGGAGGAAAAGGGGAATCTAGCCGAGGTGTAGCGAATTTGGGGCGTGGATGCAACTGAAAGAT
>JAWOHQ010000362.1:0-3624 GCA_046485105.1 Candidatus Competibacteraceae bacterium
CTCTTGCGGGCGAACTGGGGCAGCGTGCGGCCCTGACTCCAGTTTTTCACCAGTTCCACCTTGGTCAGCTTGGTGAGTTGTGAGCCCAGCAGGGCCAACATCTTGGCATTCAAAGCGTTCGCCCAAGGCGCGGCGTTGGACATGGCCCAGCCCTTCCAGGTCAGGCTTTCCGCAAGGTTGCTCTTGTACCCGTGGCCCTTGACGGCGTTGGGCGAGTCCACCTTGTTGTAGGACTCGTTGCGCAGGCGGCGCAGGATGTGGGTGATGGGAATCTTGACCGGACAGACTTCCTCGCAGGCCCCGCACAGGCTGGAGGCGGACGCCATGGCCCCAGCGTGGTCCAGTCCCTCGATTTGCGGGGTCAGAATCGAACCGATGGGACCGGGGTAGACGTAGCCGTAAGCGTGGCCGCCGAGACGGGTATACACCGGGCAGTGGTTCAGGCACGCGCCGCAACGGATGCACTTGAGGGTCTCCCGCAGTTGCGGGTCGGCCAGGATTTTGGAGCGGCCGTTGTCGAGCAGCACCAGATGCACTTCCCGGGGACCGTCCTTTTCACCCGGTTTGCGCGGCGAGGTGATCATGTTGAAGTAGGTGGTGATCAACTGCCCCGTCGCGGAACCGGTGAGCAGGCGCAACAGCGGCGGCACGTCCTCCAGGCGCTCCACCACTTTCTCCAGACCCATCACCACGATATGCACCGGCGGGGCGGTGGTGCACATGCGGCCGTTGCCTTCATTTTCCACCAGGCACAGGGTGCCGGTTTCGGCGACCGCGAAATTCGCGCCGCTGATCCCGACCTCGCCGGCGAAGAATTTCTCGCGCAGCACCTTGCGGGCGATGGCGTTGAGTTCCTCGACGACTTCGGTGTAGGGGGTGTCGGGAATTTTCTCGTGGAAGAGGTGGGCGATCTGGTCGCGGTTCTTGTGGATGGCCGGGACGATGATGTGCGACGGCGTCTCGTGATCCAGTTGGATGATGTACTCGCCGAGATCGGTTTCCAGCGCCTCAATGCCGTGCTCCTCCAATACGTGATTGAGGTGCATTTCCTCCGACACCATCGACTTGCCCTTGATGACGCGGGTGGCGTGATGGCGCTGGATCAGGTCCAGACAAATTTGACTGGCTTGCGTCGTGGTTTCGGCCCAATGCACCTGAATACCGTTCTCGGTGCATTTCCGCTCCAGTTGCTCCAGCAGTTGCGGGAGTTTGCGCAGCGACCGCTGGCGGATGGCGTCGCCGCGCGCCCGGAGCTGCGCGAAGAACACCGGGTCGGCGAACAGGGTCCGACGCCGCAGGCCCAGGGTGTCCATGGCGGCGCGGAGATTGCGCCGCAGTTGGGGATTACCGAGCGCCTTGATGAAATTGCTGGGGAAATCGACGACCGCAGTGTCAGCCATGGGTGCGCTCCAAAATAAAGTCGGCGATGTGTCGGGCGGGAATGGGAATCTTGCGGTAATCGAGCGCCCCCCCGATATTCATCAGGCAGCCGCAATCGCCGGAGAGCACCACGCTGGCGCCGGTTTGTTCGATGTCCGCCGCCTTGTCGGCGACCATCGCGGCGGAGATATCGGGTTGCTTGACCGAGAAGGTGCCGCCGAACCCGCAGCATTCCCGCTCCCGTTGCAACTCGATCAATTCGACGTTCTGCAATTGGCGGATCAGCGCCTTGGAATGCTCGATCACGCCCATCTCGCGCAGCGCGCTACAGGACGAATGCCAGGTGGCCTTGATCGGCGGGCCGCGATCTTCGAGTTTCACGTCGAGCACCGTCACCAGGAATTCGGTGAGTTCATAAACGCGACTGGCGAAGCGTTGCGCCTCGGCGGCTTCGGGTTCGTCGGCGAACAGCCGGGGGTAGTGGTGTTTCAGCATCCCGCCGCAGGACCCGGAGGGCACCACGATGGGATAGTCCTTGGGGAACGCCTTGAGCTGCTGGCGGGCGACTTTTTTGGTTTCTTCGGGGAATCCGGCGTTGTAGGCCGGTTGGCCGCAGCAGGATTGTTTTTGGGGAAAGACGACCTCGATGCCTTGCTGCTGGAGCAGTTCGATGCCGGCCATTCCCGCCTGGGGATAACAGAGATCGATCAAACAGGTACCGAAGAAGTACACCTTTTTAGGACGGGTGGACATGGCGGTTGGCTAGCCTCCGATGACGGTGATTTGATGCCGCCTCGCCCGCCGGGGCTCGGACCCTACGGCGGCTTGGCGCGCTCCTGGCTTATGGTTGCCAGAGTTGTCACTGGTTTTGTCTTAAACCAGTCTTTTGGTAAGCTGGTCTGACCAAAGCATAGCAGTGGGTTTTGCGGCTTGCAATAGTTTGGTAATATGGTCAGACCAAAAAAATTATCAGTCGGTCGCAAATGTTGATTGTCGATTTCCAGCGCCAAACGGAATGCTGCATGGCACAATGGCAGCGACGCAGCAGTGATATTGAGTTCAATGCCGAGATGAAGATCATGCAATTCGAAACGATTAACCCCCCCAAAGTCGCGGACGCCATCGTCAGCCAGATCGAGCAGTTGATTCTGGATGGCGTGTTGAAGCCGGGCGAGCGCCTGGCCCCAGAACGCGAACTCGCTCAGGAGTTGAACGTCTCTCGTCCCTCGCTGCGCGAGGCGATCACGACGCTGAAATCGAAGGGGTTGTTACGCAGCGCGCGCGGCGGGCGGCATTACGTCGTGGACATCATTGCGCCCGCGCTCACCGATCCTTTGGTGGAGTTGCTGAAAAACCATCCCAAGGCGACGTTCGACGTGCTCGAACTGCGCCATGCCCTGGAAGAAGTCGCGGCCTATTTCGCCGCGCTCCGCGCCACCGACGCCGACCGGGAAATCCTGCGCCGGCGCTTCGCCGAGCTGGAGGAAATCCAGCGTGGCGAACGCGAGCCCCAACACGATGCCGTGGTGGACGCCAATTTTCATCTCGCCATCGCCGACGCCTCGCACAACGTGGCGTTGATCCACGTGATGCGGAGTCTGTTTAATTTACTGTTGAGCCATATCTGCCGCTCGCTGGAGCGGCTCTATACCCGCGAGAGCAGTTACGTCATCGTCCACAGCCAGCATCGGGCCATCCTGAACGCAATTCTGGAACGCAACCCGGAAGCAGCCCGACAGGCGGCCCACGTCCATCTGGCTTTCGTCGAAACCACCTTGCGCGATATCGACGAGGAAGCGGCCCGGCAGGAACGGTCGCGGCGGCGCTTGCATCATCGGCTGGACCTGGAAGCCAGCGCCTAGTGCTTCAACCAGACTGAATTGACGAATGTAGGGTGGATCAGCGCAGCGCATCCACCTTCAGTCTGCTTCGGTGGATGCGGCGCAAGCGTCTTATCCACCCTACCTGTCACTTCAGTTAAGCTTGGTTGAAGCGCAAGCCTCGATCACCTTCCATGCCATGGAGGCTGGACCAAGGCTCACGGTCGGCGCCGCGTCAATGCAGCAGCGAGAACATCCGCCGTCGATAAGTGGTGACCAGCGGGTGTTCGTTGCCGAGCATCTCGAAGATCGCAAGCAGGCCCTTGCGCCCGGCTCCGTCTTCAAACTGGGGAACGCGGATCATGAGATCCATGAACTGCTCTAGCGCCGCCTCGTGACTGCCGGCCAAGGCATAACGGGCCGC
>JAWOHQ010000366.1:0-8492 GCA_046485105.1 Candidatus Competibacteraceae bacterium
GCGCCGACGGGTGGCCAGACCGGCGAGGTTTGCAGTCCGAGCTCCGGCTGGCCAGCCACCGTGTATTGCACGGCGGGCCATTCCGGCACGCCGTTCGCGGCGCCCTTCAGCCAGTAGTCGAACCACTCGAACATCGGGCGTGAGGGCCAGATCTCCGGGTCATCGATGTCGTAGTGCGTGCCGTCCAGCACGATCAGTTTCTGGTCGCCGCGTTCGGCTTGCAGCCGCGCGAAGGCCTCGAAAGTGCTTTGCTGGAAGAAGTCATGCCACAGGCTGACGTGCAGCACTGGCGCGCGGATGCGGTCGGTCACGTCCTGCGGGGCCAGCATGGTCGGGATGCTGCCCGCGGCGATCAGGTCGCGCCAGCGCGGCTGCAATTGGCTGGCGATGGGAAAGTCGGGCGTGATGGGTCGCGTCCACCAGCTCGATGCGGCCGGGTCGCCGGCTGCGACCGCGCCGAACATCTCGTCCAGCGCGTCGCCGGCCTGGCGCTTCAGGTCGCCGATTTCCGCCGCGCTCAACCCGAGACTGGCATCGTGGTCCTCGCTATTGCCGGACGATTGGCTCAGCACGAAAGGCAGCAGCGCCTCCCACTTGACGCGGCCTTCGGGGAAGATGACGCCGCCCAGGAAGTCGGGCGACGTGGCCTGCGCATACACGGCCTTGACCGATACGCGGCCCGAGGCAGCCGCCTGCAGTGAAGCGACGCCGCTGGCCGAGTCGCCGAAGACGCCGATGGACCCGTCCGACCAGGGCTGAAGTTCGACCCAGCGGATCAAGGCCTCGCCATCGGCCACCTCGTCGAGAAACAGGCTGAAGACGCCTTCAGACTTGTAGCGCCCGCGCATGACCTGCACCACCAGGGCGTAGCCGCGATCGGTGGCTTCGGTCCAGCCCACGTCCTCGGGCCGGGCTTCGGTCTCGGCGTTGGCATGGTCCTCGGGGAAGCCGCTCACCGGTGTGATCGGCAGGTCGTAGGGGGTGCGCATGACCAGGGTCGGGAACGGTCCGCTGCCGTCGGCCGGCAGGTAGACATAGGTCGCCAGGCGCGAGCCGTCGTCTCCGGCGACGAAGACCTCCGCCACGCGGTGGCCGGCCACCGCACGGCGGAACTCGACGGACTCAGAGCTGGAATCGCTACCGTCGCACGCGACGAGCAGCGATGCAAGAACGATCAACAACCCGTTCAGGGATTTCATGGTGTAGCCTCCAGGTGATTGCTGCCGCCGACGCTCTTAAAAGCGCCAGCCCACCGCCACGGTCAGGCCCCAAGGCCGAAAGCGCGCATCGACTTGGCCGGGTGCGCCGCTTTCGCCGTCCAGCTCGATCTTGTTGCTCGCCAGGTAGCGCGCACCGGCATCGACGAACCAGCGCTCTCCCAGGTCGTAGCGCGCGCCCAACAGGAACTGCACGCCGGCGCCGCTGCCGCTGAAGCTGCGCTCGGGTTGCCCGGACACCTCGAAGTCAATGTCGAGCTCGGTAAGGTAAACCAGCCCCAGTCCGGCATAGGTGCGCACCTCCGGGCTGCCGATCAGGTCGAACTCACCGATCAGGTTCAGCGCCAGCGCGGTGGCTGCCTGATTGCCGTTGCCCACCGGGCCGGCGGCGCCGGCAAAGGGGTTGCCCTTGATGTCGGTGCTCTGGTAGGTGAATTCGCCTTCGGCGCGCCAGCCGTTGCCGAATTGGTAACCGAGCGCCGCACCGGCCAACAGACCGGCGCTGTAGCTGGCATCGGCTTGGTTCGTTGCGCCGTTGAGCCGGTAATCCAGCGTCTGGCCGCCCTGGTTGACGGCGCCGACGATCGCGGTCACGTACCAGGGTGAGGTGCTGACGGGCTGGGCCTGCAGACCAGACGCCCACACCGCCAGGGCCAATGCGGAGAAGAGATGGTAAAATTTCATATTGATGGGTCCATGAAGTGACGGAGCGGTCATCATGAACAGAGCACGAGCCGATCTCCAAGGGCCGCAGGCCGCCAATGCACGAACGGCGGATTTTTTGCACCAGCGGCCACCTCGCCGTTGCGCGGGCGGCCAGCCAGCGGCCGATGCGGTCCGGCGATGAAGCAGCGCCTGTCGATCACCGGCCGCTTCTTACTGGCCGTGCTGGCCATTGCGGCGCTGTTCACCATCGCCGGTGCAGAGCCGGCGCGGCACATGCCGCTGCCGGCAGCGTTCGCCTTCTGGGCGTTGAGTGTTGGCGCCGGGCTGGCGCTGGCCGTGGCGGCCACAGCGGGCTTGGCGTGGCCCGGCGCACGGCGGCTGCCGCGTTGGCTGGTGGTCGGCTTGGGCGGCGTGATCGGGCTGCTGCTGTACACGCCGCTGTCGCTGGGCATCGAAGGCGCCTTCCCCGCGATCGGCCCGCCAGAGGCGGACGACGGCTGGCTCGACCGGCTCGAGTCCGCGGGCGGCTTAGGCGCGCTGGCGGCCGAGCTGCTGCAGGCGGGTCCGCTGTACCTGCTGACTTGGGCGCTGCTGAACGTCGCCCCGGCGACCGCGGTCGCACGGCCGGTGGGGGTAGCCGCCGCGCCTGCCGTGCCAGAGTCGCCGGACATGATCGACCCGCCCAGACCCGTGGCCTGGACACCGCCCGAGACCGCCGTGGCCGATCCGTCCCCGGCGGCGCCGCGCTGTGCCGCCGATGCACTGGGTTGGCCTGCCGCGCTCGGCGATGAGGTGCTGTGGGTGAGTGCGGACCTGCACTATCTGCATGTCCGCACCGCGCTCGGCCGCGCCACGGTGCTGGGCAGCCTGGCGGCGGTGGAGGCGCACTTCGGCGTGTCGGGCCTGCGCATCCACCGTTCGCACTGGGTGGCGCGGCGTGCGATATGCCGCGTCGCGCGGGGAGCAGGCGGTTGGCGCTGCGAGTTGCAGGACGGCCAGCGTCTGCCGATCAGCCGCCGCCGCGTGGCCGAAGTGCGCGCCCTGCTCGGCAGCGACTTCGTGCTCGGCGCTACCTGATCACGCGCCGGCTGTCCGGGCGCGCCTGGCCTCATCCTGGCGCTTGTGCCTGTTCGCACGCCACCTGCACCCATTGGCGAGACGCATGCGCCGAGGCCGAGCCTCATCGCGCTGCAGCCCGCGCCACGGGCGCCGCCCTGCCGCGCGCGAGAACCTGGCGCTTTGCGGGAGCCTCGCACCGCTCAGCTCAGCCCTCGCGCCCCACCGTGACGCCCCGGCGCAAGGCCTGCCCCGTTGGCTCCGGCCAGCGCTGCGGCACGCGCTGAATCTGGTCGATGTCGTAACCCTCATCGGCCAGAAGGCGCAGCAGGTTCTGGTAATCCGCCTCCGGCATGCTCGGCGTACGCGCCATGATCCAGACGTAGTCGCGCTTGTTTCGCCCGATGATCGTCTGGGTGTAATCCTCGTCGAGGTAGACGATGCGGAAGTCGGCCTTGAACGGCCAGATGAACTGCATGCCCCAGACGGCGTTGCTGTCGCGATCGCGCACGAAGCCGGTCGGCCTGTACACCTTGCGCTCCCCATCGAAACCGCCCCGCCGGAAGGTGAACGTCGTGGCCACCGCGCCCTCGTCGGTGAGCCGGTAGGACTCCACGGCGTTGTAGGCGTCGCGCTCGATGAAGGTGGGGATATTGGCAATCACATACCAATCGCCCATGAAGCGTTCGAGATCGACCCGCTCGACCGTCGTGATGGGATTGTTCGGCGCCGTCTGGCAAGCGACCAGCACGAACGCAACAGGTAGAGCAAGAAGGGATTTCAGAGTTCGCATGGTCATCTCCTGACTAAGGGATGCTCGGAACCGCGCTCCACCGCAGCCAGCCGATCATCCGCGGCCGCCACGTAACGCAAGACCCGGCCGCCCTCGAGCACCGATTCCAGCGCCACCCAGCGACCGTCCGCGCTGTCGTAGAAGACCTGGATATCGATGTCCCGCGACTCCGCGAGAATGCGAAACCCCTCGACCGACAGCGTTCGGTTGGCGATCTCCCGTTTGGATTCCCCAAGCGCTTGAATTTCGACGGCGACCAGTTCGCCGGTCTGGGTGTTGAGCAGTTGCTTTTGTTGCAGGAACCGCTGATCCCAATAGGCAAAACTCATCAGGCAGTCGCCCTCATAGGTCTGGGTCTCACTCGGCGTCACGATCCGGTAACCCCTGACGGTTTTGCTCAGGTCCACCGCGTAGGGCGTGCCGTTGGCGTCCGTCTCTGAATCAATCCGCTTCAAACAGCCGTTTTGCCAAGTTTCGGTGTTGCGGTGGCGGTAACGATAAACGGGCACCCACAGAATTCTGACATCGAAAGACGCAGCGCTTTCGACGACGCGGGTCGCGCCGGCATCAGCAATCCGAAAGCGATGCACCCCGATGGGCCGGTCGTCGAGGGAGACCGCGAAGGTCAACGAGTCTTGCGCCGCTGCGGTGGCGCTGCCCGGAAAAGGCACCGACAACCCGATCGCGGCGCCGAGCAAAAGACCGTGGATGGTTTTCATACTCTGACCTCCGGTGGGTGATCGGCGACTTCCGGCTGGCGCAGCGGGCCGGGAAAAAAGGCGTTGGTGCGTTGGATGTAGGCGCGGTATTCCGGCCGCCGGTCGCTGATGTCCTGTTCCAGCAGGACCACGCCCGACACCTTCAACAGCAGAAAGGTCATCAAGGCCGGAGCAACCACGGCCCACCACCCGCCGGCCGACAGGGCGAGCAGGAAAAAGCCCCACCAAACGAGCGCGTTGCCAAAGTAGTTCGGGTGCCGGGTATAGCGCCACAGACCGGAATCCAGCACTTTTCCTCGGTTGGTCGGATCGGCCTTGAAACGGGCCAGTTGCCAGTCGCCGCCCGCCTCGAACGCCATGCCGACCAGCCAGACCAGGATGCCCAGATAACCCAGCCAGTCCAGGGGCGCGTTGGCGTGAATCGCCGCCAGCAGCGGCAGGGAAATGATCCAGGCCAGAACCCCTTGTAGCCCGAAGACCAGGTAGAGGCTCTTGTAGGCGAATCCGGGTTGGTTGCGTTCCCGAATTTGTTGATAGCGCCGATCCTCCTCCTCGCCCCAATTGCGCCAGGTGATATAAGCGGCAAGCCGCAGCGCCCACAGGCCGACCATGACCAGGACGATGATCGAGGTCAGCCCCGGCTCCGGGGCCGTTCCCAGATAAACGCCGGCGGCGATGAAAAACAGGAGCGACCACAGGCTGTCGACGATGCTGACATCGCGCTTGAGCACGCTGAGCGCCCAGACGATGAAAGCCGCCGCCAGGATGCCGCCCAAGCCATAGAGAAAAGCCACGAGATCGAACATGATCATTGCTCCGTTGCGGTCGCCAGCATCCGCCGTTGCGCGTCCGGGCGCCAGCCGTCGAGCTGGGTGGCGATCAGAACCAGGGTGGGGGTGATGGTGGCCCAGCCGAACGCCAGCGCGGTCAACGCCAGCGCCAGCTCATGGAAAGTGACGCCGCCCAGCTTGGCGCCGGCGAAATAGGCCAGCGGACCGCCGACCGCGCCGAACGCCAGAGCCAGCAGGAGACGTCCTTTGAGCCAGCTCAGGCTGACGTTCAGGGTGGTTGCGAAGGCCACCCAAAGCGCGACGATCCAGTACGGCGCGAGCATTGGATGCCATTGGCCGGAGGGATAGGACAGCCAGCCGGTCGCGGCTAACGCGGAATCGAACGCCGCGCCGATTCCCGCCGCCAGGGCCAGCAGGGAGAACTCGGCTTTCGGGTTCGGCGCGCGCGACAGATGATAGGCGGCCACCCCGGCGACCACGACCGGTCCGATCCAGGGGGCTTCGTGGGCGCCGCCCAGGACGCAGGCGAACCAGGCGACCTGGAACAGGATAAAGTTCATGAATGTTGCCATGCTTCGGATCTCCTCAACGCAGCCATTGGGGCATGAAACGCAAGTAGGCTATCGCCCGAGGTGTGAAGGAAGAGTGAATGTAGGTTGGGTTAGCGCGCAGCGCGTAACCCAACATAATCAGAATGTTGGGTTACGGCCTACGGCCTAACCCAACCTACAAATCGTCTCGGAGCGTTAGACCACGCACAGGCTATCGCCCGAGGCGTGAAGGAGGCGTCGGGAGGATGTGAAGAAAAGGTGAAGAAGCGTTTGGCCGGCCACCGGCGAATCCGGGCGATCCGCGGGCTCGCTCCGGCGTCAGGTCAGGCGGTTGGCTCCGGGCGGCATTGCGCATCGGGAAATCCGACCTCGACTTGCGTGCCGATGCCCGGTTCGCTCTGGATGTCGACCGACCAGCGGAAGCGATCGGCGAAGCGGCGGACGATCGTCAGGCCGACCCCGTGGCCGCCGCGCCGCTGGGGCTCGCCGCGAAAATAGGGCCGAAAGATCTCTTTGATCTGCTGGGGATCCATGCCGATGCCACTGTCCTCGATGCGCAGTCGCCGCGGGGCGATGCTGATGCGGACGCGTCCGGCGTCGGTATAGCAAAGCGCGTTGCGCAACAGATTGCGAATCACCGCGGACAGAGCCGGTTCGGGTCCGGCGACCAACAGGCGGCATTCGGCATCGACTTGAATCTCGACCGGCTTGCGCGCGACGAGCAGGCGCAGATTTTCCAGCTCGGCGGCGACCACGTCGTTGATGCAGACCCGCGTGCTGGGCAGGCCCTGGTCCGTCTCGCGCGCCAGGAGCAGGAAGGCGTTGACCAATTCCTCCATCTCATCGGACGAGCGCCGGATGCGGATGATGCTGGCCCGCGCGTCGGCGGGAAGATCCTCGCGCTCGAGTAAAAGGTCCGTGGCGACCCGTAGCACGGTGAGCGGGGTTCTCAGCTCGTGGCTCGCATCGCGGGTGAAGGTCCGCTCGCGCTCGACGAACGCTTCGAGGCGGTCGGCGAGGTCGGTGAGCGCCGCCGCCAGCACCCGGACCTCCTCGTCCGCGTCGGGCGGCAGGCGGCTGGAGTCGAAGCGTTGGACGACCGGAGCCTGTGGGTCGAGGCGGTTGACCTCGCGCGCCAGCCAGATCACCGGGGAGATCGCCCGCTGTGAAGCCCGAAAGGCCAGCCAGACCGACAAGTAGAGTACGAGCAGGACCACGACCAGCGGCGCCAGACCGAAGTAGGCGGCGAGTTCGTTCACGCGCTCGCTGTCGAACAGGAGGTACAGCCGCCGGTTGTTCCGGGTGGTGATGTAAACCGTGGTGAGGCCGGCCTGACCGGGAACCGAGTGAAAGCCATCACTCCGACCGCGCAGGTTTTCGGGCAACGCGCGATCGTCGTCGGCCGGGGCCAGAAAACCGCTGAGATTGCGCGTATCGGGCAAGGGGAACGCGGGGTCTGCCGCCCGTCTTTCCCAGAAATAGGCGGCTTCCATGCGCAGCGCCTCGGTCACCAGCACCTGCTTGATGACCGCCGCCGCCAGCAGCACGCTGACCACCGCCGCAGCGCTGATCGCCGCTGCCTGCAACAGAAACGTTCGACTGATCCGCCGCTTGAGCGTCTCCTTAGGTTTCATCGGGGTCCGCGAGCCGGTATCCAGCCCCGTGCAGGGTGTGCAGCAGCGGCTTCTCGAAGGGCTTGTCGACGATCTTCCGCAGGGTGTAGAGATGGCTGCGCAGCGTATCGCTGTCCGGCAATTCGTCGCCCCAGACTTCCCGTTCCAAGTCGCGCCGCTGGACGACGCGCGGCGAAGCCCGCATCAGCACCGTCAGCATTTTCAACGCCATCGGCGTCAGGTTGAGCTTCTTGCCATCGCGCTGCGCCTGGAGAGTGCCGGTGTCGAGGGTCAGATCGGCTACGCGCAGCACTTCGGCGGCGACGTTGCCGCGGCGGCGGCGCGCCAAGGCCTGGACGCGCGCCGCCAGTTCGCGGATGTCAAAGGGCTTCACCAGGTAGTCGTCGGCGCCGGTCTCGAAGCCGGTGATCTTGTCCTGTTGGGTGTCGCGCGCCGTCAGCATCAGCACCGGCGTGTCCCGGCGGGCCTCCTGGCGCAGCTTGCGACAGAGCGACAAACCATCCAGGCCCGGCAACCTCAGATCGAGTACGATGGCGTCGTAGTCGTTGACCACCGCGAGGTGCAGGCCGGTGACGCCGTCGGCCGCGTAGTCGAGTTCGTAGCCGCGAGCCTCGAGATACGCGCCCACCATCTCGGCGAGGTCGCGATGATCCTCGATCAACAACACACGGGCATGGTGGGGTGGGGACGTCATGGTTGCGGGCCGTCCATTTTGCGCGTGAGTATGGAGGTTGGCCCGGTCAGTTTAACCCATGATGCGACCTGGGCGCGGGTCGCCGTCGTTCGGGAGGTCGTAGGCCCATGCCTCAAATCTTCGACAACATTGAGAAGCCGTTGCTGAACGCTCTGGCGACGGCGCTGGGGCTTGCGGAACGGGCCGACTTCTGCGTCGGCTACTTCAATCTGCGCGGGTGGCGGCAGGTCGATGCGCGGGTCGAGCAGTGGATCGGCGGAGAGGGCCGTTGCTGCCGGCTGCTCGTCGGCATGCAACAGAGGCCCCAGGATCAACTCCGGTCCGACATGAGCCTCGTCAAGGGCGAGGAGCCCATCGATCAGGCCACCGCC
>JAWOHQ010000381.1:0-2568 GCA_046485105.1 Candidatus Competibacteraceae bacterium
TCAGCAGGGCATAGGCAATGCGGCGCCCATTCAAGATCGGCCGCAGCCAGTCGAGCAACGATGTCTTCCCCACCGCGCGGTGGGCATCGAACCCAACCGGGCGCGCATCGCCGAACTGGTCGAACGTTCGCTGATGCTAGTCACGGCCCTGAATCCTCACATCGGCTACGACAAGGCCGCCCAGATCGCCAAACAAGCGCACCAGGACGGCAGCAGTTTACGCGAAGCGGCCCTGGCCCTCGGTCATGTGACGGCCGAGCAGTTTGATCGGTGGGTGGCGCCCGGCAACATGGTCGGACGTTGAACCGCGAACGCGCTGGGTCTCCTCTCGAAAGCGAAAAGGGGAACGGCCATGCACCATTCCCCAAACCGGGGAGTCTTGTTGGTTTCCGGAAAACGCCCGAGCGGCGCTTGCGGTCGTTCGTGGTGAGCGGGTGGACCCTACACGTCCAGGAACCGCCGAGCTTCGCTCACTCCGGCCCGCCGCGAGTCGCTCGCGATTTCGAGCAGTTCGCCGTAGTACTCGCGGGCGGCCACTTCGTCGCCGGCCGCGTGCGCGGCCCGCGCCGCGCCGAGCAGGGTGTTGTAACGTCCCGGCCAGATTTCATCCGATGCCCGATAGGCCGCCAGCGCCTCGGTCGGTCGGTCCAGATCCATGAGCAAATCGCCTAACGCTTCATTAGGCGGCAGCAGGGCGCCGGGAGTGACCGGATGTTTCTCAACGGTGCGTTCCAGCGCGGCTGCGGAGCGCATCAGCCCGACGGCCTTTTGGTCCTCGCCGGCGGCACGGGCGATCCAGCCCGCCAGGATTTGCCGGTCGACCTCGATATAGGTCGCCAAGTGTTCGTCCCCATCTTCTCTGGCTCGCTCGCGCAGCGCCGCGAGCTGCTGCTCGGCGTCACGGGCCATGCCCAGGTCACCGGTCTGTACGCCGCCCAGTCCGCGCGCATACCAGCTGATGCCCTCCGGCCAACGCGATGCGTCCCAGGGCAGGTAATCGGGAGTGCGTGGCTCCAGAGCGGTCGCATCTTCCCACTCGCGGCGTTCCACGGCCTTGCGCGCGGGCAGAGCGGCCAGATGAAAGGCGCTGACGAACGACGCTTGGTGCCGGTCCTGATCCATGGCCTCCTCGAAGACCGCCAGCGCTTGGTCGTCCTCGCCCTTCTGGAGGTACGCGTACATCATGTAATCGATGGCGTGGATGTAGTGGTGCGAGATGGCGCCGTTGACTGAATCCCGCAGGGCGGCGTCGGCGGAACGCCGGTTCCAGTCGATGACTTTGTCCCACTCGCCCAGACGCACGTAAATGTGCGAGGGCATATGCAGGGCGTGCGGCACCTCGGGGGCGATATCAGCGTAGACCTCCACCATGTCCAACGCGTTCTCGGCGCGACCATCGACGTCGGTCGCATGGATGGAGTAATGGATTGCGCCGGGGTGCCTGGGTTTTTGTTCCCAGATGCCGCGTAGAATCTCCTCGGCTTCATCGTGCAGCGCATCTCGCTCGTCGGCGCGCTGCTGCGCCACCGACAGCCTCGCGAGCGCGTAGAGTGCCGCCTTGTCCGCGTTGTCCGGATGGGCCTGGTAGGCTGCGGCCATGCCGTCGGCCCAGCGGTTCAGCCGAGTCCAGAACGGAGCGGTGTCCACCTCGCGGAAAAAGCCCTGAGTCGTTGCCACCAGCAGGCGTTCCCGATCGGAAGCCGGCGCCAGCTCACTGGCTTTCTGGATCTTGCGCCAGCCACGTTCGAGTTCTTCCTCGCTGGGGCGGGTACCCCAGAGCGGCTGGAACAGGGTGGTGGCTATGCCCCAGTAGGCCATGGCGCATTCGGGATCGGCTTGGGCGACTGCCTCAAAGGCCGAGCGGGCCTGCGCATACATCATGTGATGCATGAGGCCCAAGGCCCGGTCGAAATCCGCGCGCACCGCGGCATCGCAGGAGACCCGGAAATCCACCGTGCCGATGTTCTGGCCGGTACTTACGGTCGAGTTGTCGTGCATGTGGGCGGGTTCGGCCAGCGTGGAATGACTGACGGATAATCCCATGGCCAGCAGGAAGACGGTGACCACTCTGATGGAACGGTCGTCTGTCATCATGATTTGTCCTCCGCGTCAGTGATCGGTAGGGAGGGCGTCGATTCGGACTACTCCCGCCGAAAATCGCCAAAAAGCAAGCCCGGAGGGGCTGCTGAAAGCGCTCCTCCGGGTAGCGGGCGTCGGATCGATGCCAGCGGGTGAGTCAAAGGGGGATGGGGTGGATGTTTAGCAACTCAGATGGACGCTCTGCTGCTGGAAGCCGAAGCGGGGTTCCAGCTCGCAATAAGCGCCAATCACCACGGGCTCGCGGTCGACCGGTGCGTCCGATGCAGCTTGCGCGTGGACGCTTTGTTGCTGGAAGCCATGGTCCTCGGGGATGTGGCTCAGATCCTGATTCGGCGTCGGGGTGAGCGCCGTCTCGGGGATCACGGTCCGGTCGTTGAAGCCGCCGGCGTGGGCTAGGCCGGTCAGAACGAAGGTCAGGACGAAAGCGGTGGTCGTGAGGATGGTTTTCATGAGCGGGACTCCTGGGTA
>JAWOHQ010000395.1:0-12108 GCA_046485105.1 Candidatus Competibacteraceae bacterium
CAATCGATCCGCAAGATTCTGGGCGAGCGCGCCCTGGAGCTGATGACCTGAGGTCCGCGGACGACGATAAGGCTCCGGTCCCGCGTTCCCCGTTGCACGGACAACACGATATGGAAGACTCCTCGAACCTCCGCTGTTTGTTGATTTCGGTACAGAGCGGCCAACTGGTTCTGCCGAACAATCTGGTGGCCGAAGTGCTGCCCTTCGCGACCCCCTTGCAGATCGAGGGAGCGCCGCATTGGGTGGTTGGCGCCATGCTGTGGCGGAACCTCACCACGCCGCTGGTCAGTTTGGGACGGCTGGTTTTTCGCGTGACTCCCGAAGCTGATCTCAATTCCCGCATCATTATCCTCAACACCCTGGGGGCTGATTCCCGGCTGCCGCATTATGGTATTTTGGGAACCTCGGCCCCGCGGCCGCTCAATCTGCGGCGCCAGGATATCCAGCCGGACCCGGAGATTCCCGCGTCCGAAATCAACCGGCCGGGCGTTCTGAGCTGGGCGCGCTATCAGGAGCAACCGGTGATCGTTCCCGATTTGGATGCGATTGAAGCCGTGCTGCGACCGCTGGTTCGCCGCGCCTGAATCGGGAAGGAAGCATCCACCCTCGCGCCCATGCGACTCAGCAAGATCAAGCTAGTGGGATTCAAATCGTTCGTGGATCCCACCGTGTTGCATTTGCCCGGCGACCGGATCGGTATCGTCGGCCCCAACGGTTGCGGCAAGTCCAATATCATCGACGCCGTGCGTTGGGTCATGGGCGAAAGCTCGGCCCGCAGCTTGCGCGGCGAGACCATGAGCGACGTGATTTTTAATGGTTCTTCCAGCCGCAAACCGGTCGGTCAGGCGTCCATCGAACTGCTGTTCGATAACAGCCAGGGCCGGCTGGGGGGTGCCTGGGCCAGTTACGGCGAGATCGCCATCAAGCGGCTGGTGAGCCGTGACGGTCAATCCGGTTATTTCCTCAATGGCGCCCGCTGCCGCCGCCGCGACATCGCCGACCTGTTCCTGGGCACCGGGCTCGGCCCGCGCAGCTACGCCATCATCGAGCAGGGGATGATTTCCCGGGTGATCGAGGCGCGGCCGGAAGAATTGCGCGTGTTTCTGGAAGAAGCGGCCGGCATTTCCAAATACAAGGAGCGTCGGCGCGAAACGGAGACCCGGATCCGCCATACCCGCGAGAATCTCGACCGACTCAACGACGTGCGCGAGGAATTGGGCCGGCAGCTCCAGCACTTGCAGCGCCAGGCCCGGGCCGCCGAACAGTATCGCGACCTGCGCGCCGAGGAACGCCGGTTGCGCGCGGAAGTGCTGGCCCTGCGCTGGCGAACCCTGCACGCCGAACTCCACGAGCGCGAGCGCGAACTGCGCCAGCAGGAGATCGCCCTGGAGGCGCTCCTGGCGGAACAGCGCCGCCTGGAAGCCGGGCTGGAGAGCGGACGAGCGCGGCGCGCGGATTCGAACGAGATTTTTAACGAGACCCAGGGCCGTTATTACCAGGCCGGCGCCGACCTCAGCCGGATCGAACACGATCTGCAACACCAGCGCGAGCTGCGACGGCGACGCGAGGAGGATTGGCGTCAGACCGAGATGGCGCTGGAACAGATCGAGGCCCAATGGATGCTGGATCAGACGCAGCAGGCCGCGCTGGCGGCGGCGCTGGCCGCCGCCGAGCCAGAACTCACGCAGGCGTTGACTGTGGAGATGGAAGTCGGGACGGCGCTGGCCGCCGCCGAGAACGCGCTGCGCGAGGGGCAGGCGACCTGGGAGGATTTCAGCCGGCGCCACGGCGAAGCGCAACGCCAGGCCGAGGTCGAGGGGACCCGGATCGAGCATCTGGAACGGCAAGCGTTACAAAACGAGCGACGGCTCGAACGGTTGCGATTCGAACGGGCGCAACTGACGACCGCCGATCTTGCCGGAGAACTCGCCGAGTTGCGGATGACCGAACAGACCGCCGCCGAATTCCTGCGGTGCGCCCAGGAAACCCTGGAGCACGCCGAGGCTGCGTTGAGCGCGAACCGGGAGGCAAGGCCGTCGATCGATCGATCGATTCAAATCTTGCGCGAGCGAGTACAGACCGGGCGCGGCCGGCTCACCTCGTTGCAGACCCTGCAGGAAGCGGCGTTGAACCGCCATGAAGGAGATCTCGGGGACTGGTTGTACGCCCAGGGACTGGTGGATGCGCCCCGCCTGGCGGAGCAACTGGAGGTGGAGCCGGGCTGGGAAGCCGCCGTGGAAGCGGCGCTGGCCGATACGCTGGATGCCGTTTGCGTGGCGAAACTCGACGGACCGGCCCAGACCGCCGTCGTCGAACTGGCCCAGGGCCGGCTGACGCTGATCGAACCACCGCCGGATACGGCGCCGGACCGGGTGGCGGACTCCTCGGCGCTGGCGCTCAAGGCGCGCGCGCCGTGGCCGCTCGCCAGCCTGCTGGCCGGAGCGAAGACCGCCCCCACGGTGGAGGCGGCGCTGGCGCGGCGCGCCGAGTTGCGGGATGGCGAAATCTGGGTGACGGCGGATGGGATATTGTGCGGGCGACACTGGTTGCGCCTGAACCGCGGCGGTGAGGAAGGCGTTCTCGGGCGCGAGCGGGAAATCCGCCGCCTGGAGGCGACGCTGGTCGAGGATGCGACGGTGCTGGAAGAACGGGAAACCGAACTGGAACGCCTGCGCGAACAGACGCACGAACTCGAACGACAGCGCCGCGAAGCGCAGCAGGCGGTCAATCAGGGACACCGCGATCACGCCGCCGCGCAAGGACGGCTGAACGCGGCATCGACCCAAGGGGAACAGGCGCTCGCGCGCCGCGCCGCGCTGAGCGAGGAAATCGCCGAACTGGATGCTCAGGGCGAGCAGGACCGGGAGCAGATCCAACTGGCCCGCGAGCGCTTGGAGGAAGCCTTGCTGTCCCTGGAGAGTCTGAGCGGCGAACGGGCGGAACTGAGCGCGCGTCGGGAACGACTGGACGGGCAGCTTCGGGAATGCCGCGGCCAAGCAAACGCCGCTCGCCAAACGGCGGCCCAGCGGATGACGGCATTGGAGTCCTTGCGAGTTCGCGCCGCCGCCGCCGCGCAAGCGCTGGAGCGACTGGCGGAACAAAGGGAACAATTGCGGGAGCGACGGGACCGGTTATCCGCCGAACGCGCCCCCGATACCGAGGCGGCGCTGGCCGCCGCCGAGGCCGAGCTGGCGGCGGCTTTGGAACTGCGACTGCGCGTCGAAACGGAACTGCAAGAGGCCCGCCAACGCCTCGACGCTCAGGATGCCGAGTTGCAGGCGGGCGAGCAGGCGCGCGCGCGCCACGAGCGACAGGCCGAAACCCAGCGCCGCGCCCTTGAGGAACGGCGGTTGGCCTCGAGCGAAGCGCGAGTCCGCCAGCAGAATTTGCGCGAGCAGTTGCACGAACTCGACACCGATCCGGAAACGGTGCTGTCCGCCCTGCCGGAGACGGCGACTGAAACTGAGTGCATGGCGCGGCTGGAACAGGTGGAGCGACGCATCCAACGCTTGGGTCCCATCAACCTGGCGGCGATCAAGGAATGCGCGCAAGTCGCGGAGCGCAAGCAGTATCTCGACGCCCAGAATGACGACCTGTTGGAAGCCCTGAATACTCTGGAGGCCGCCATGCGCAAGATGGATCGTGAAACCCGCACCCGTTTCCGCGAGACTTTCGAGCAGGTCAATACCGGCTTCGGCGAACTGTTTCCACGCCTGTTCGGCGGGGGGCAGGCCCATCTGGAACTCAGGGGAGAGGATGTGCTGGACGCCGGCGTGGCGATCATGGCCAAGCCGCCCGGCAAGCGGATCGGCTCGCTGAGCCTGTTGTCGGGCGGCGAGAAAGCCCTGACCGCCATCGCCCTGGTGTTCGCCATTTTTCAACTCAATCCCGCGCCGTTCTGTCTGCTGGACGAAGTGGACGCGCCGTTGGATGACGCCAACGTCGGCCGGTTCGGCGCGTTGCTCCAGGATCTGTCGGCGCGGGTACAGTTCATCTTCGTTACCCACAACAAGGCGACCATGGAAATCGCTCAGCATCTGGCGGGGGTAACCATGCAGGAACCCGGGGTCTCACGACTGGTTGCGGTCGATGTCGAGGAAGCTACCCGGTTGGCCTTGGTCGGTTAGCCGAGGTAGCGGGCGCATTTGTGAATCGGCGGGGATTCCAGTATAACAAGCGTGGTGAATCCTTGGCCTGCTAGTTTTGGGGGCCGGGCGCTAGTTATCGCGCCGTATGGGGTAACCTCCGAATTGTGACAGGTTTGATCTGGGGCTTTCGATTCATGGAACTGGACAAAACGCAGTTACAGTGGCTGCTGGCGGGCATTGGAGCCGTCGTCGTCGCCCTGGTTTATCTTTGGGGCATTCGAACCCGGATCAAGGAAGAACTCCGCCAACGCCGCCGCCGGCCGGAACGCGAGCCGGCGTTGGGCGAGACTCCCGGATCAGCGCCGGCCCAGGCGGCGAATGGCCATCATTTCGGCGACTTGGGTCACATCACTCCCGATCATCATCTGGCCGACAAGGTTCTGGTGGATGTGGAAATTCGCCCGATCCACCGCGCGCCGGCGAATCCCGCAGCCGGATCAGCGGAGGCTGAACCACCGTTGTCTCTTTCGACCCCCCTTCCTCCCTCTTCCCCCCTCGATCTCCCCGAACCGCGCCAGCAACCAGCGTTGTCTCAGCCGCCCAGCATGACCGTGGCGTTGACGGTGCTCGCGCCGCGCCAACAGTTTTTCGATGGAGCCCGCATTCAGGAGGTCGCCGAGGAACTGCAATTCCGGCTCAACGCCGATGGCCTGTTCGAGAGGTTTCCGGACGAGGAAACCCCTGACGAGGCGCCGGTGTTCAGCGTGGCGCACCTGCGGAAACCAGGTTCCTTCGAACCCCAGGCGCTGGCCGATCTCACGACGCCAGGTCTCTTGCTGTTCATGCGTCTGCCCGGTCCTCTGGAAAGTTTGAAAGCGCTGGAATTGCTGGTGATCACCGCCGATCAGTTGGCGCGGAAACTGGGCGGGGTGATCTGCGACGAACGCCGCCATCGGATGACCAACCAATCGCTGATGCATTTGCGGGGCGAGGTCCTCGACCTGGAACGACGGCGGCGGTTGTGGGTGTAACCGTCTCGGCGGTGGAGCATGGTCATGGATATTCCCACCGATCTTGTAAATCGGATCGCCGGGTTGCGCCAGCAGCTCAACTGGCATGATTACCGCTATTACGTCCTGGACGACCCGGAAATCCCCGACGCCGAATACGACCGGCTCCTGCGGGAATTGCGGGACCTGGAAGCCGCCCATCCCGAACTCATCACGCCCGATTCCCCGACCCAGCGCGTGGGCGGTCAGCCGTTGGCGGCGTTCGCGCCGGTGCGGCATCGGGCGCCGATGTTGTCCATCCGCACCGAGACCGATACGGGTCCGGGCGGCGCGCGGGCCTTTGATGCCTTGGTGCGGCGCGAGCTGGGTCTGGGCAAAGAGGCGGAACCCGTCGAGTATGCCTGCGAATTGAAGTTCGACGGTTTGGCGGTCAGCTTGCGTTATGAGGACGGGGTCTTGGTGCGGGCCGCCACCCGCGGTGACGGCGCGACCGGCGAGGACGTCACCCAGAACGTTCGCACTATCCGGGCCGTGCCATTACGGCTGCGGGGCACCGCTCCCCCCGTGCTGGAAGTGCGCGGCGAGGCGTACATGGGCCGCGCGGACTTCGAGCGCTACAACGCCCGGCAGCGCGCCGCGGAATTGCCCGCGCTGGTCAATCCGCGCAACGGCGCGGCGGGCGCCATCCGGCAACTCGACCCGACTCTGGCGGCGAAACGGCCGTTGTCCTTTTTCGCCTATGGGTTGGGTGAAGTGCAAGGCTGGCCTTTGCCCGCCACGCACGGCGAGGTCCTCGACGCGCTGGCCGCATTCGGCTTGCCGGTGAACGGCGAGCGGCGCGTGACGCGGGGCGCGGAGGGACTGATCGAGTTTCACCGCGCCATCGCCGAAAAGCGCGATACCTTGCCCTTCGACATCGACGGCGTGGTGTACAAAGTCAACCGGCTGGACTGGCAGCGGCAACTGGGGTTTCGCACTCGCGAGCCGCGCTGGGCGGTGGCGCACAAATTCCCGGCGCAGGAGGAGTTGACCGTGGTCGAGGCTATCGACGTACAGGTCGGCCGCACTGGCGCGCTCACGCCGGTGGCGCGGCTCGATCCGGTGTTCGTGGGTGGGGTTACGGTCACCAACGCCACCCTGCACAACGCCGACGAGATCGCGCGCAAGGACGTGCGTCCGGGCGATACCGTCATCGTGCGCCGGGCCGGCGACGTGATTCCCGAAGTCGTCAGGGTCGTACTGGATCGGCGTCCGCCTGAGACTCAACCGTTTGTCATGCCGGAACACTGTCCGGTGTGTGGGTCGGGGGTGATCCGCCCCGAGGGCGAGGCGGTGGCCCGGTGCATCGGTGGTTTGTACTGCCGCGCCCAGCGCCAGGAAGCGATTCGCCATTTTGCTTCGCGCCGAGCCTTGGACATCGAGGGATTGGGCGACAAACTGGTGGCGCAACTGGTGGAACGGGATTTGGTGCGGAATCCAGCCGATCTGTACCAATTGGCTGTGGAGAAGCTGGCCGGGCTGGAGCGAATGGGGACTAAATCCGCCGCCAAGCTGGTCGCTGCCCTGGAGCATGGCAAGACCACCACGCTGGCGCGTTTCCTGTACGCGCTCGGGATTCGCGAGGTCGGGGAAGCGACGGCGCTGGCGCTGGCCGAACATTTCGGCGGACTGGAAACGATGATGGCCGCCGATGAGGAGACCCTGCGGCAAGCGCCAGACGTCGGGCCGGTGGTCGCCGCCGCCATGCGCGCATTCCTTCAGGAACCGCATAATCGGGAAGTGATCGCCCGCTTGCGCGCCGCCGGCGTACGCTGGACCGAGACCGCGGCGAAGCCGGTCAGCGATCGACGATTTACCGGCAAGATTTTCGTGCTGACGGGGGGGTTGGAGTCCTTGACCCGCGATCAGGTCACCTACCGGCTGCGGGCGCTGGGCGCCAAGGTCAGCGGCAGCGTGTCGAAGAAGACCGATTATGTGGTGGCGGGTCGCGATCCCGGCTCCAAGCTGGACAAGGCGCGGGAGTTGGGCGTGGCGGTGCTGGATGAGGCGGGGTTGCTGGCGCTGCTGGAAGGATAGGGCGGCGAGGTTCGCGGATCAGATCAGCTTGGCGACTCTCGCCAGAACGCCGATGATCCCCTCTCCCCTGAAGGAGAGGGGTTGGGAGCGAGAGAATCCCCAGAATTACTTCTTCGGCTCTTCCTTCGTTTCCGACGCGCCGCCCTCAGCCGCCGGAGCCGGCGCGGCTGCGCTGACCTCAATGGCCATGACCTCAACTTGGGCGCCGGAACGCAGCTTTTCCAGATAGTCGTTCACCTTTCGGCTTTGCAACATCTGCGTGATCTGCGGCTTTAATTCCTCCAGCGCCGGCGGGGTCGTGTCGCGGGTATCTTCCAGCAGAATCACATGCCAGCCAAACGGCGTTTGCACCGGCTGCTCGCTGTGCTTGCCCTTTTCCATCTGAGCGACCGCCTGCGCGAACGGCGGCACCATCATGCTGGGCGTAAACCAGCCCAGATCGCCGCCGTTGGCCGCGGAACTGTCGCTGGAGTGGGTTTTGGCCAGTTCGGCAAACTGGCCGCCCTTCTTCAGTTCGGCGATGATTTCCTTGGCCTTGTCTTCGGCATCCACCAGGATGTGGCTGGCCTTGTACTCCTTGCCCTTCATCGCCGCGATGGCGGTTTCGTATTCCTTCTTGATGGCTTCCTCGCTGGGCGCGTCCGCGCCGAGCATCCGCCGCATCACGGTGCTCGCCAGCAGGCTGCGCTGGATCATCATCAGCTGCTGCTGGATCTCTGGATCGTCGGCCAGATTTTTCTTGGAGGCCTCCTGAACGAGTAATTCTTCCAGGATCAGCTGATCGACCAGCGCCTTGCTGGCTTCTGGGGAATCGACCGGGGCCTGACCGCGCAATTGCTGGGCGTAGAGATCGAATGTCGCCTTGGGAATCGGCGTGCCGTTCACCACCGCGACCGGATCGGGAACGGTGAATTGCGCCGGCTGCGCGGCTGGCGCGGCTGGCGCGGCGGGAGAAGGTTGCTGAGCCTCCTCGGCCAGTACCGGACCAGACAGGAACAGGGCGGAGGACAGGGCCAGCAACGGGAAAGACAATTTTTTCGGTTTGGTCATGAGCGGGGTTCCAAAATGTTATGAAACGAACTTCCGGGATCAGGCTCGGGTTTCCTCCGGGGTCCGCGCCTGAATGCTCAGTGCGTGGATTTCCCGGCGCATCAGATCGGTCACCGCCGCGTTGACCAGGCGGTGGCGCTGAATCGGGGTCTTGCCGGCGAAAGCCGCGGCGACGACGCGAACGGTGAAATGGCCGCCCTCCCGCGCCCCGGCGTGGCCGGCATGGGCGACGCTGTCATCAATGATTTCGAGGTCTTCGGGCGCCAGCGCGTCGCGCAGCCGTTGTTCGATCAGGGCGACGCGATCGGTCATGCGGGCAGGACCTTGCGGAAGGGATAGACGTCGACCGTCGCGTATACGCCAGCCGCCACATAAGGATCGGCGTCGGCCCAGGCTTTGGCCTCTTCCAGTGAGGCGAATTCAGCCACCACCAAGCTGCCCTGGAAGCCGGCCGGGCCGGGGTCGGGACTATCGATGGCCGGCAAGGGGCCAGCCACCACCAGCCGACCCTCATTCAGTAGGGCGTTCAGGCGTTCCAGATGGGCGGGACGGGCCGCCAGCCGCTGGTCCAAGGTACCCGGCGCATCGTGGCCGACGAGAGCATAGAGCATGATCAGGACTCCTCCGACGAAACATCGTCGGTTTTAAGGTGACGGCTCATGTAGACGGCCTGCGCTAAAACGAACAGCAGGGTCAGGCCCATCATTCCGAACAATTTGAAATTGACCCAGGCATTTTCACTGAACGTGTAGGCTACGTAGAGATTGACCGCGCCCATGACAAAGAAAAAGAGCGCCCAGGCAAATGACAGCTTGACCCAGACCGGGGTGGGAAGTTCCAATTGCCCGCCCATCATCCGTTCCAGCAGGGTTTTCTGGCCGATGACGTGGCTGCCCAGAAACGCCAAGGCAAAGAGCCAATTCACCACCGTGGGCTTCCATTTGACAAACCAGGGGTCATGCAAGGCCAGCGTCGCTCCACCCAACACCAGTACCAGACCGGCGGTGATCAGCGGCAGCTTCTCGACTCGGTGCTGGCGCAGCCAGATCCAGCCGACCTGAGCCAGGGTCGCGACGATCAGAACGCCGGTCGCCACGTAAATATCCGCCAGCTTGTAGGCGACAAAGAACAATAGAATCGGGAGGAAATCGACCAGCAGTTTCATGCCGTTGGGAAGGTCCAGATCGTTGGATCGAAATAGCGGCGGACCAAAGAAAGGCGGCATCAAGGTCGCCGGCTTGACCCAGCGTCCCCGGACTGGCAAGTTACCGGGCCGCTGTTTATCGTGTAACCGGGAAATACTAAGGCCATGAGCCGCTTTTTACAAATCCATCCCGCCAACCCGCAGCCACGGCTGATCGCCCAGGCGGTGGAGTGGCTGCGCGATGGCTCCGTGATTGTCTATCCCACTGATTCCAGCTATGCCCTGGGCTGTCAACTGGGCGACAAGGCGGCGGCGGAACGCATCCGCGCCCTCCGCCAGACCGACCGCCACCACAATTTCACCCTGGTGTGCCGCGATTTATCGGAAATCGCCACTTACGCCAAGGTGGACAACCAGTGCTACCGCCTGCTCAAGGCCGCCACGCCGGGACCTTTCACCTTCATTCTACGGGCCACTCACGAAGTGCCGCGTCGCCTGCAACATCCCCGGCGCAAGACCATCGGTATCCGGGTGCCCGACAATGGCATCGTCCGCGCGTTGCTGGCGGAACTGGGCGAGCCGCTCATGAGTTGCACCCTGATCCTGCCGGGCGACGATTGGCCGCTGCACGATCCGGAGGACATAGAGGAACGTTTGCGCAACGACGTGGACCTGATCATCGATGGCGGCCCCGGCCAACGCGAACCGACCACCGTGCTCGATCTCACCGAAGACTCCCCGCAACTGATCCGCCAGGGGCTGGGCGACGCCAGCCCATTTCTCTAGTCCGCAACCGGACCGGCTGCGTATAATCGCCCGATGCAAGAACTGACCACGATTCAACTGCTCATCGTGCTGGCGCCGCCGCTGCTGCTGGCCATTACCCTGCACGAAGTCGCGCACGGCTGGATGGCGCTGCGCTGCGGCGACACGACCGCCCATTCCCAGGGCCGGCTTAGCCTCAATCCGTTGCGGCATATCGATCCCATCGGCACGGTGCTGGTGCCGGGCCTGCTGGCGGTGTTCGGCGGCTTCATCTTCGGTTGGGCCAAGCCGGTGCCGGTCGATTATCATCGCCTGCGCCAGCCCAAGCGCGACATGGCGCTGGTGGCCATGGCCGGACCAGGGGCCAATCTGCTCATGGCCCTGGGTTGGGCGCTGGTGGCGGCCATCGGCCACGGCGCGCTCGGCGGCGCGTCCGGGTTGGGCGGATCGTTGCTGCTGATGGGCGGGTATGGCGTCACTATCAACATTATGCTGGGTGTGCTCAACATGCTGCCGATTCCCCCGCTGGACGGTTCGCGGGTGTTGGCGGGCGTGCTGCCGGACCGTTACGGCCAACTCATGGCGCGGGTGGAACCCTATGGGTTGATCATTCTGGTGGCGTTGCTGGCGTTCGGTCTGTTCAACGTGTTGATGCCGATCGTCATGGGCCTCAGCCAAGTCATTCTCAGTCTGTTTCGCCTTTAATCCCGATCACGAAGCCGAGCCGCCATCATGGAAATCACCCTCACCGGCATCACCACCACCGGCACCCCGCATTTGGGCAACTACGTCGGCGCGATCCTGCCGGCCATTGAGGCCAGCCGCCGCCAGGACGTGCAATCGTTCTACTTCCTGGCCGATTACCATGCCCTGGTCAAGTGTCAGGACCCCGCGCTGGTGCATCGTTCGCGGCTGGAAGTCGCCGCGACCTGGCTGGCGCTGGGCCTGGACGTCGAGAACGTCGTTTTCTACGCCCAAACCGACATTCCAGAAATCCTGGAACTGACCTGGATGCTGACCTGCGTCACCGCCAAGGGGTTGATGAATCGCGCGCACGCCTACAAGGCGGCGGTCGCCGAAAATCTGGCCGATCCCGACAAGGACCCCGACAAGGGCGTGACCATGGGGCTGTTCTGTTATCCGATCCTGATGGCGGCGGACATTCTGATATTCAAGGCCAGCAAGGTGCCGGTCGGTCGGGACCAGACCCAGCATCTGGAAATGGCCCGCGACATCGCCGCCCGGTTTAATTACCTGTACGGCGAGCATTTCGTGTTGCCCGAGGCGGTGGTGGACGAGAAGGCCGCCGTGCTGGTGGGGCTGGATGGGCGCAAGATGAGCAAGAGCTACGGCAACGCCATTCCGCTGTTCGAGTCGGAAAAGGCGTTGCGCAAGTCGATCATGCGGATCAAGACCAACTCGCTGCCGCCGGAAGCGCCCAAGGACCCTGAAACCTGCACCCTGTTCCAGATTTACCGGGCTTTCGCCAGCGCCGAGGAAACGGCGGCCATCCGCGCGCGTTATGCCCAAGGCATCGGTTGGGGAGAAATGAAGCAGATCCTGTTCGAGTATCTGAATGCCCGGTTGCGCGAGCCGCGCCAACGCTACCAGGAGCTGTTGGAAGCGCCCGACCATATCGAGCGGATTCTCCAGCGCGGCGCGGCGCGGGCGCGGGAGTACAGTACGCCCTTTTTGCAGGAGTTGCGGCGGGCGGTCGGTATCCAGCCGCTGGATCGTTAGGAGCCGTCTTGACCGCGATCACCGCATCGCACGGTTCCCGGAAACCCCTCATCCCCGACCCCACTTCCACCAGTGGGAGCGCGGAGGACCTATCTGCGGACGCCGCCGAATCTCCGCCGCTCGCCAAGGTCGGCGGTGAGTCCTGGACCCGGCTGCCGCAGGATCTCTACATCCCACCGGACGCTCTGGAGGTATTCCTGGAGGCGTTCGAGGGGCCGTTGGATTTGCTGCTGTA
>JAWOHQ010000493.1:0-4311 GCA_046485105.1 Candidatus Competibacteraceae bacterium
CCCGGCGCCGAACAATGCGCTGAGATCGGTGCTGCTGAGAACAAAGGCCGGTTGCGCGCCGGCGGGGAACTCCGCCGGATCGAGGGTCACGCCGAAGCCCGCCGTAGCGGCGAGATACTCGCCGTCGGTGAAAGTGGCGCTGACGGGAGCGGCCACCAGGGTGGCGGACCCGAGCGCCAGCGCGCCGAGACCGGCGCCGCCGAGGAGTTTGAGTGAGCGACGTAATGCGAACATGGCGGTGATCGGGAGGTCGGTCGATGAGGGTGGGCGCGGCGCCGTGGTGCGCCGAGAACGCGCTCAGTGTCAACCAAGAGGGGAGATGGGTGGTATCCCGCGATCGGGGGATGGAGGGGTTTTGCACCTCCCCGAAATGAGGGAGGGGCAACGACCGTCATAGCAGCCGTACAAGCAACCAAAGGCGGAATTCAATGAATATCAAGCCGATTTGTAATGATGACGACTTGTGGGCTGCATTCCAGCGCCTTGAAATCATCTTTCAAGCCGAAGAGGGAACACCCGAAGCGGACGAAAGGGAAATATGGGTCGCTTTGATCTAACTATATGAAAATAAACATTATAAAATCGGTCCAGCGATTGTTCGGGTCCGATGCAAAGGCGAACGTCCGCCAGGATCATGCCCATCGAAACGATAGCTGATTTGGGTTTGCGCTGAACGATCAGACCCGATTGCGGGATGGTCTCGTTGGGTCGCGCCCGCCTCGGCGCAATGATGATCGGCGCCGTGGTTGCGAGACTTGACCAACAAGGCGGATGCGCATAAGTTATGCGCGTTCCGCAATTTTCCAGAGGTCGCCATGGTACCCATCTACGATCACAGCGCCCCAAAAAAGCCGACCAACTTGAGTCTAAATAGTGACTTGCTAAGAAAAGCCCGCAAGTTGGACATCAACTTATCCTCCAGTCTGGAGGAAGCCCTGGGGGAGATTGTCAAGCGTCGTCTTCGCGAGCAGTGGCTCTCGGAGAATCGGGAAGCCATCGCCTCCTATAACGAACACGTTGAAGCTAACGGCGTGTTCGGCGACGGCGTTAGGAGTTTTTGATGGCGCAATTCGCGGTCTATCGGAACAGGAACCCGAGATCGAAAGCAGAAGTACCCTACCTGCTGGATGTGCAGAGCGACCTTTTGAGCCAGTTGGGAACTCGGGTCGTCATTCCGCTCTTTGAAAAGCAATCGCTCGGTATCAAGCCGCTCGCCAAGCTGACGCCGGAATTTGGAGTCGATGGTAAAAAATGCATTTTGATGACGCCACAACTCGCTGGCATACCGATTAAGGAATTGGGCGAGCCGGTCGGAGATTTGGCGCGGCATCGAAGCGACATTATTGCGGCGCTTGATTTGTTGATTACGGGTTTCTAGTGCTTCGAAGAATGCGTAGGATGCGCAGGATGCGCTGACGAAGGAAACACATCGTTCGCGACTGATGCGCTTCGTACCTCAGCGCATCCTATGCGGGCTGTTCCAAGGTAGCGCGCCGGGCTATATCGGCCAGGCGCATCTCCAGCGATAGTCAATTGACGTTACTTGTAGGCCCCACTTCCGAAACAGGCGTGCTCACCCGGCACACGTCATTCGCACCGCTAACCGGTGTATACGTACCACCATTAGGACAGAAATTATGTGGAACTGCCGTTGAAGCAGTGCCTGTCGGGTCCTTGGTCACACATGCATCTGCGCCACCGGGGTAGTGATCGCGCTTGAACGATGAGCCGATCGTGCCAAGAGGTGTTTTCACTTTCGGGCAGTTTGTGCTGATGGGGTTGTCTTGTGTGGACGCTTGACGGAAGCAGCGCACGTGCTGGTTATTATTTGGACGTACCTCCAAGTTGTAGCCGCCGGTTGGGCAGCTCCACCAAGCGAGTGCGGATGCGTTCATCCCTATCCACAATGCAGTAGCGATGCCGAGTTTGGCGATAGTTGGGTTCATGATTTATGACTCCTCAGAAAAAAATAATGGATTTTTTCGTCCAGGATCTCACCGGGAACGATTCCAGTGTCGGATAAACGGGGTGCGGGTGGTATCCCGCGATCAGGGGAAAATGCGCTGTGGACCTCCCCCAAACAAGGGAGGGTTCAGGCGGACGGTTGGGAGGCCGGCGCAGCCAGCGGCAACCACAACCGCACACGCACGCCGTCGGAGCCATTGTCGAGGGTCAGTTCGCCGCCCACCGCGCGGGCGCGCTGGCGCATGTTATCGAGGCCGCGCCCGGTTGAGCCGCCGGGACCGAAGCCGCGACCGTCGTCGGTGACTTCGATGTAGGCGCGCGATCCGGTGTCCCCGGTACGCACGGTCAGGGTTCGGGCGCGGGCGTGCTTGAGCACGTTGGTGATCGCCTCCTGCAAGATGCGCAACACCTGCAACACCTTGCTCGGACCAAAGTCCGCCAACGGCGGCACATCGTCGACCCGCCACACCAGTTGGAACCCACTACCGGCCAACTGGGTTTCCAGTCGGGCGCGAAACATGCCGAGCACCAGGGTGAGGTCGCCTTCGACGGGGTCCAGCGAATCGATCATCAACCGTAGATCGTTCAACGCCGCGCGCAGCGCCTCGGCGATGGTCGCGGATTGGGCCGAGCCGCTTTCCGCCAGCGCCAGGGTCGAGATCAAGTGTCCGCCCATGCCGTCGTGCATGTCGCGCATGATGCGACGGCGCTCCTCGTCCAGCACTCGCTGGCGCTCCAGTTCCCGCAACCGCTGATAGTTTCGCTCCAGCTCGGCGGATTTTTCCCGAACCCGTTGTTCCAATTCGCGGTTGAGGGCTTCCGCCTCGTTGCGGGCCCGCACGAAATCGCGCAGCAGCAGCCAGCCAAAGCCAAGAATCGGCACCGGCGCCGCATATTGAATAAACAGGCCCTCGCCACGCTGCGCGAAAAATCCCGCGATGGTCAGCCAGTCGTGCAGCGCGAACACCATGATGCACAGACCGCTGGTGACCAACAGCAGATCGACCCCGCCCCGCCGAGTCCAATAGGCCCACAGGATCAAATAACTGGGATACAAGCCCAGCAACAGCAAGCTGGCGTCCCAGCCGTAAATGGCCCATTCGTAGAACCACGGCGCCGGGACGAGCAACAGCGCCAAGACGCCGATCCCGCCGTAAGCCAGCAGGGCGCGTTCCACCGCCGGGCGATGAATCCCCAGGTAGCGGTGGATGAAAATGATCAGACAGATCGTGAATCCACCCAGGGTTCCATAGTTGATCAGCGCGTCCCACCAACGGGTCGGCACGGGAATGTTCACCACGAACAGATTGCTGGTGTGGAGGCCCCAGTTCAGGGCGGCGAGCGCATACCAGCCATACAGCGTATCCTGACGGCGCAACAGCCAGAGCAGGCCGGTGGCCAGACTCGTGAACAGCAGCGCGCTGGTAATCAACTTGACCAGGGAGTTGCGGAAGAAGTAATCGCGTTCGAACGTCGGACGCAGCGCGCTGGCCGGTCCCAAGTGCAAGCGGCCCAACCAGCCGTTCCGCGGGGGATCGGTATGCAGGCGGATTTGCAGCAGGTTGTCGCCGGGCCGCAGCAGGCCGCTGGGAATGGCAAAGTACAGCGGCTGATGCCACAGGCGCCGCACCGGTTCGGCAAATACCCCGCCTTGGCCCAGCAACTCGCCGTTCAGGTAAACGGCGGCGTTCATGTTGACGTTGGGCAGGTAAATACCCCACAGCCGATTGGGCGGCACGTTCAGCTCCAACTCGGCGGTGTACCAGGCCAGCGCGGCGACGGGAGTTGCCTTGGACCAATCGTGCGGAAGCACGACGGGAACGCCACGATCCGGTGGAGGGGGTTCCTTGGCGTCGTCCAGCACCAGCCGCGCCGTATCGACCGTCAGCTGCGCCTCCGGCAACAAAACCACATAACTGTGGTTGAAGGCCAACCAGCCGAGCCACAGCGGCACGCCGAGCACGAATAGCCAGCCGGCCAGCGTGGTCAGCGACGGACTAACGCGCATGGCAATGCGTCCGGCTACTGGTCGAACTGGATCAAACCGAGTTGCAGGGCCTCGTAAACCGCTTCGCCCCGCGACCGCACCGCCAGCTTGCGATAAATCTGTTTGATATGGGTGGTCACGGTATGTACCGACAGGTTCAGCAGACCGGCGATCTCGCCATAGCTGAAAGCCTTGGCGACCAGGCGCAGCACTTGCAACTCGCGTTCGGTGATTCCCGACGTGTTCGGGGTGGAGACGGGAGCGGGAGTGGGCGGTTTCACGGCTTCCGACGGAGTGGCGACCCCGCCGGGTTGAAACCGCTGTAACTACCTACCCTCAAAGGCCAACCTGAGGGTATC
>JAWOHQ010000076.1:0-9785 GCA_046485105.1 Candidatus Competibacteraceae bacterium
TCAACCCATACCGTTCCCGTAACGCCGCGCCGTAGCGCCGGGCCTGCGCCTCGGCCTCGTTCAATTTCGCCGCCACCACCGGCAAGGCGATCAATTCCTCTCGCGTCTTTTCCCGCGCCTGCTCTCCCGTCAACCCCAGGTCTTTCAGGCTCAGATACTTGAACTCCAGCAACAGGTCGAGGGCCTGAAACCGCCGCATGTCCGGCCGCACGATCAGGCTCAAGTCCACATAGCCATGATCGACCTCGGTTTCCGACACCATCATATAGAGCCGGTCGTCGAACAACAGGGTCAGAAAGGCGATCTTGACCAGCAGCTCGTTGGTCCAGCGGTAATCCCGATTCGAGAGCGCCGGGAAATAGCGCCGTTCGACGAACGCGCACAAGGGAGCCAAATCGCCCTTGAGATAGACCGTTTCAGCGATCTGCCGGATGGCTTCGCGGTCTTCGTAGGCGGGCAGCCACAGCTCCCGCAACCGTTCCACGTACAATGATCGGGCGACCAGGTTCGGGATATTCAGGATCGCTCGGCCGAGGACGCCCTGCCCGGCCAGGGTCAACACCCCAAAGTAATAAAGCAGCGAGGCCATGAACGGTTGATCCTTGACGGCGGTCAGGACGTCCGCTACGCCGAAGCGCTGGGCCAGTTGGGGAATGGTGATTCCCTCTTCGCCATCGAGCGCCTGAATCAGCAGATCTTCCCCATGCGGCAGTTGAGCGATATAGGCCAGCTTGCCGCGATCCATCGCCAGATTTTCGTCCAACAGTCGGCGTGGATACTCCCCCTCCGTCTGCAAGGCTTTCAGAAAATAGAGACTCAGGGTCGGGTTGTAGAGACGTTCCCCACCGTCCTCCCTAAAGCAATAACCGTTATAGAAGGTGCGCATGATTTCCAGGGCGTCCGCCGCCGACCAGGAGCCACCCTCGGCGGCCAGGCGTTCCAGGACCGTCGCGATTTCCGCTTCCGTAAAACCACAGAGGTCGTTGAATGCCGCCTTGAGGTAGATGCTCTCGCCCACGTTGTAGCCGCTGGTGATATCGCTGAGAGCCACCGGCGAGACGCCGGTGATGAACACCCGGTCGACCCCTCGTCCGCCCGCCGCCGCCTTGACCGCCTTGAATACGGTTTTCAGCAGACCTTCGCCATAGAGCAGCGCCTCGTAGTACGCCGGCTTGCGCCCGGCCATCAGAACGTCGTTGGCGAAGTTGTCGTATTCGTCGATCAGCAGATAGATCTTGCGACCGGCCGCCCGGGTGGCGATCAGGACCGACTCCAGCGAGGAGAGGGCGTTATCCGGGTGCAGAGCGATCGGCAAGGGGAGGTCGGCGGCGTAATTCGCGGCGAATTCGGCCATGCGGTCGTTGAGATGCTGATGCAGCGCCGCTTCGATCTCCCTCAATTCACCCTGGGCTTTCACCAGGGAGAAATCCCACTTCATCACGAAATACTGATTGCGCAGCGGCGTGGGATTCCGACCGATGGCGAGATGACCGAACAGCGCCTCAAATTGCGCGGCCCGGTTGACGTCGTAATAGTGCTCCAGCATCGACAACAGCAGGCTTTTGCCGAAGCGGCGCGGGCGGATGAAGATCAGTTGCCGACCGGCGTCCTCCAGTCGCGGAATCCGGTCGGTGCGATCCTGGTAGAAGTAGCCCTCCTGGATCAGGGTGGCGAAGTCGCTGAGGCCGTAAGGGAATTTCATGGCGTGATCGGCTCCATTCTTTCCATTCTTTATCCAGGCACTCGCGTGGACTCAGCGCAATACCAGATTCAATTCCGCCCGGCCGCGGACGACGCCAAGCAGCAGGGCGTCGCGGCCCGCGGCGGACCGGCGCAACTCGGCGGTGCTGGAAATCGCCCGGTGATTGACGGCGGTAATCACGTCGTTCGGGCGCAAACCGCCGCGGGCCGCCGGGCTGCCCGATGCAACCTGCGCGACCCGCACGCCTTGCACTCGGCCCGCCAACGGCGAACCAGGACCGATGTCTTCAAAGCTGGCGCCGGCCAGGCGCGGGTTGATCGCATCGCCCTCGGTCGTGGCCGGCGTGTATTCACCGACCTTCGCGTCGATCATCAGCGGTTTGCCCTCGCGCAGAATGTCCAGGCGCACCGACGCGCCCACCTCCAGGAGTCCGACGGCGTTGCGCAATGCGCTGCCGTCGCGAATCGGCCGACCGTTGACCCGCAGCACCACATCGCCTTCCCGCAGGCCGGCGCGGGCGGCGGTGGAGCGGGGCGCGACTTGAGCGATCACCGCACCCTGCCGTTCGGGGATATTGAAGGCGCTCGCCAGTTCCGGCGTGAGATCCTGCACCGACACGCCCAACTGGCCGCGCCGCACCGCGCCGTGGGCGACGATCTGTTCCATCAACCGCGACACCATATTGCTGGGAATGGCGAAACCGATGCCGACGTTGCCGCCGCCGGGGGCGATGATCGCGGTGTTAATCCCGACCAACTCGCCGCGCAGGTTGACCAGCGCCCCGCCGGAATTGCCGGGGTTGATCGACGCATCGGTCTGAATGAAATCCTCGTACCCCTGAATGCCCAGCCCGGTGCGGCCCAGGGCGCTGACGATACCGGAGGTCACGGTTTGCCCCAAACCGAACGGATTGCCGATGGCGACCACGAAGTCGCCGACGCGCAGGCGGTCGGAGTCGGCCAACGGCAGAGCGGTCAGGTTGCCGCTGGGCACCTGGATCACCGCCACATCGCTTTCCGGATCGGAACCGATGACCTTGGCTTCAAGCCGGCGCCCGTCGTTGAGGGTGACCATAATGGTGTCGGCGCCATCGACGACGTGATGGTTGGTGATGACGAAACCCCGGCGCGCGTCCACCACCACGCCGGAGCCGACGCTTTGCGCCCGGCGCTCGCGCGGCTGGTCGGGGATGTTGAAGAAATGGCGGAAGAATGGATCGTCCAGCAATGGATTGCGCCGCAGCGCTACCCGGCTTTCGGTAGCGATGTTCACCACCGCCGGAGTGGCTCGCTCCAGCATGGGGGCCAGAGTCGGCAGCGGCTGGCCGTCGACGGCGGCGGGTAGGGCGGCTGGAAGAGGCAGTGGGATGGCGACGGCCAGGCACAACGCCAGCAGGGCGGCGGCTAGGGAGCGTTGAATGGTCATGGTGCGAGGAAAGCCTCTGTGTTCGGGATTCAAATCGGTCTCTGTGTTTCGGGATTCAAATCGGTGGGGAGCGCTGTAACTAACATCCCTTATTGCCAGTGAGCGCGCGGGTCGAACGGCAGTTCCCGCGCCATGCGTTCGAATAGCTCGCGCGCCGCTTCGCTGTCAGCCGGCGGATTGACGATGCGCAGCACTACGAACTGATCGCCGGGCGGCTGGCCGGGCAGACCGCGACCGCGCAAGCGCAGGTGCTGGCCGTTGCGGGCGTTGGCCGGGATATTGAGAGTGACCGTCCCGCCGAGCGTTGGGACCTCGACCTTGCAACCCAGCGCCGCTTCCCACGGAGCCAGCGGCAGTTCCAGGGTAAGGTCGCGGTTCTTGACCTGGTAGAGCGGATGCGGTCGGATCGTCACTTCCAGATACAGATCGCCGCTGGGACCGCCCCCGCCGCCGGCTCCGCCCTGACCGGCCAACCGAATCTTCTGCCCGGTGGCGACTCCGGCGGGAATCTTGACGTTCAGGGTGCGGGTTCGGGTGTTGACCCGGCCGCTGGCGTCCCGCTCCGGGATTTGCAATTGCAGGGAGCGGTTGCCGCCCTGGTAGGCTTCTTCCAGACTGATCTCCAGCGGCACGGTTTGGCTTTGACCGGGGCTTGGGAAGCCGCGCCCGCCGCCGAAGCCGGGACCGGCCCCCGCACCGCCCAGGTTGCTGAACAGCGACTCGAAGAAGTCGCTGAATTCGCGCCCGCCGAACCCGGCGGCGAACGGCGATTCGCCCGGACCGCCGGCCCGGCCGCGCCAGCCAGGCGGCGGCCGGAATTCCTGGCCGGCTTTCCAGTTGCTGCCGAGCTGGTCGTAAGCGGCGCGTTTTTCTGGGTCGCGCAGCACCTCGTAGGCTTCGGCCAACTCCTTGAAGCGTTCCTCGGCGTTGGTTTCCTTGCTGACGTCGGGGTGATACTTGCGCGCCAGCCGGCGATAGGCCTTCTTGATATCCTCCATGGAGGCGTCGCGGGCGACGCCGAGGATCTGGTAGTAGTCCTGATATTTCATGCCGGTTCCTGGCGGTTAACAAGGCGGCCGGCGGGGCGACCGCCGGCCGGCGGCGGCTCAGCCTTCGATCTTGATGGTCCGCGATACGGTGTGCGTCAGCTTGGGAATGCCGATCTCCAGTACGCCGTGCGCGCTGCGCGCGACGATGCGCGCCAGGTCGGCGGTATCGGGCAGGCTGAAGCGGCGGTAGAAGCTGCCGCAGGGCCGCTCGATCCGGCTGTAGCCCGCCCGGTGGTCGCGGGTTTCGCCAGGACGATTGCCGCGGATGGTCAGGATGCCGTTTTCAGCGATAATTTCAATATCCTTGGGATCGACGCCAGGAAGGTCGGCGCGCAACACGTAGCGCTCCTGCTCTTCCTTGATGTCGACCGGCGGCATCCAGTCGCAGGTGGCGGCGCTGGACTGGTCGTCGTTGGCGCCGTAGGGCTCGAACAGCCGGTCCAGTTCCTGGCGAAGCTGGTGCATGTGTCGCCAGGGGGCGCGATGGCTGGGATTCATCATGGGTGTGGCCTCATGGAATAGGATGATGGGTACTGCGTAAATAGGGCTGGCGCGCCGGATTTCAAGCGCCGCCGGCCCGGTCGTTCCGCGAATTTCCCGCCGGCATCGCATCCCTCGTCCGAACGACGGGCGTTTCGCCTACAATGCGCGCTTTCCACGCCATTCACTATCAAGTTCTCATGCCCACCCTTCGCTATATCTTGACCATCGCCTGCCCGGATCAGGTGGGTATCGTGGCGGCCGTGTCCAACGCGCTGGCCATCCATCACGGCAATATCGTGGAATCCAGCCAATTCAGCGACACTGCGTCCGGCCGGTTTTTCATGCGGCTGGTGTTCGATCTGGACGAAGCGAACCAGCCCGTTTTGCTGGAACATTTCGCGTCATTGGCCGGCCGGTTCGCGATGGACTGGCATCTGTACGATCCGCGCTCGCTGCTCCGGGTGTTGATCCTGGTGTCCAAGGCCGATCACTGCTTGAACGATCTGCTGTACCGGCACCGCACCGGGGCGCTGCCGATGGCGATTACCGCCATCGTGTCCAATCACCGCGAGTTGGCGCATCTGGCGGAGTGGCATGCGATTCCCTACCACTATCTGCCGTTGACGGCGGCGACCAAGCCGGAGCAGGAGCGACGGATTCTGGATCTGGTCGAGCAGACCGGGACCGAACTGGTGGTCTTGGCCCGGTACATGCAAATTCTGTCGCCGGAATTGTGCCAGGCGCTGGCGGGGCGGGCGATCAACATTCACCATTCCTTCCTGCCCGGCTTTAAGGGCGCGAAGCCCTATCATCAGGCGCATACGCGCGGGGTGAAACTGATCGGCGCCACCGCGCATTTCGTGACCGCCAATCTGGATGAAGGGCCGATCATCGAGCAGGAAGTGGAGCGGGTCGATCACGCGCATACGCCGGAGCGGCTGGCGGCGGTGGGCCGCGACATCGAGAACATCGTGCTGGCGCGGGCGATGCACTATTACCTGGAGCGACGGGTGTTTCTGGACGGCGCCAAGACGGTGGTGCTGCGGTAGACCGTACCTTCTCCCATTTGCCTGGAGCGCCATGGATTCCTCCTCCACCCTCTGGCTCGCCGCCTTTTTGCTCGGTTTGACCGGCGGAGTGCATTGTTTCGGCATGTGCGGCGGCATCGTGGGGGCCTTGACCCTGGGGTTGCCGTCGGGACCGGGGCATCCGCTACGGACCCGCTGGCCGTATCTGCTGGCGTATAACATGGGCCGCATCGCCAGTTACGCCGCCGCCGGGGCGCTGGCCGGGGGCGTGGGGGCGTGGGCCGTGCATTTAATGGCCGTGCATCATGCCCAACTGGGGCTGCAAATCCTCGCCGGCCTGTTCATGATCCTGCTGGGCTGCTATCTGGCCGGCTGGTGGCTGCTTCTCAATCGATTGGAGCAGGCCGGCGGCGTGCTGTGGCGGCGGATCGAGCCGCTGAGCCGACGGTTGTTCCCGGTGCGCACGCCGGTTCGGGCGCTGGGCATCGGGCTGGTCTGGGGCTGGTTGCCGTGCGGGCTGGTCTACAGTGTGCTGGTCTGGGCGATCGCGGCCGGTGGGGCGGCGCAGGGCGCGCTGCTGCTCTTGAGTTTCGGCCTGGGTACGCTGCCGGCCCTGCTGGCGATGGGCGCGACCGCGGCGACGCTGGCGGAATTCGTCCGCCGGCCGGTGGTGCGTCAGGTCGCCGGGGGGTTGGTGATCCTGTTTGGGCTCTATGAAATCGGTTTGGCCGTCAGGATGATGTGGGGCTAATCAGATCAAGGTGCGGACAGCGGTAATAACCGGGATTCTTATCCTTGATTGTCATGACAGCGGCCGCACGTTCCATGTCAGATGAGCGCAGCCTCGAGTCGCTGCTTGCGCTGCTCCCAATCGGGCATGATTCGGCCGAGCAGCCGGAAGAACCGCGCATCGTGATCACGATGCTTGAAGTGGCACAGCTCATAGGTCACCACGTACTCGATACAGGGGCGGGGGGCGCGCACCAGGTTGACGTTCAGGGTCATGGTCCCGGCGCGGGAAAGGCTACCCCAGCGCGACTGCATGGCGCGCACGATCAGGCGCGGGTGGTCGACGTCCTTGAAGTGGAGCAGGCGGGCTTCCAGCACCTCGCTGAAAACAGACCGGGCGCGGTCGAGGTACCAACGGTTCAGCAGCGGCTTGACGCGTTCCGGGTCGGGCGTGCCGGGCAGGCTGACGAGCAGGTAACCGCGCGCGAATTTCACGCCGGCCGTATCGCCCGCCAACAGCTTCAGCCGGTATTGCCGGCCGAGGTAGAGATGCGATTCGCCATTGATGTACTGCCGGGCCGGGGTGCGGGGGCGGTAGCGTTCGAACTCGGCCAGCTGCCGGCTGATCCAGGCAGCACGTTTCTGCACCCGCTCGGCGATCAATGCCTCCGGGCAACCGGCCGGCGCGCGCACCAGCACGCGGCTGTTGGGGTGCACTTCGATGGCCAAGGTCTGCCGCGATGCCAGAAAGCGCACCTCGTAGCGAATCGTGTCGGTGCCGTAGGTCAGCGTTCCTGTCATCGTCTTCACCCTGCCATCCGATGGCGGGCGAGCTGCATCGTCTTCTCGATGATCTCATCCATCTCGTCAGTGGAAAGCGCGATGCCCCGTGCGCCTTTCACCTCGTCGTAGAGGTAGTCGTCGATCTCGTTCATCGTCCGGCGCTGGGCGTCGAGGTCATCCCAGTAGCCCACCTTGCGGTTGCGCCGGAAGATGTCCCACACCGCTATGGCCGCCTCGGCGGCGGTCGTCTGTGCCTGTTCCGCGTCACCCAGGTGATTCACAACAAAGGGGCGCAGCAGACCATAGACAGCGGCCCCGTCGGCGTCACCACTCAGCGCGGGCGGCAGGTCATCGCCCTTGCGTGAGACCACGGCATCCTTGATCTCGGTCACGCGCTGGAGGTACTCCAGATCGGACAGGCGCTTGGCCCGGTAGTCGTCGATGACCTGCTGGATCAGCTTGGAGAACTTCTCGTAGAAGGCCGGGTCCTGCTCCAGCCGTTCGTTGATCGCGCGCTTGGTGGCGTGGGCGATCAGGTCGGCTTTGGCGCCAAGGTTCTTCTCGGTACCCGCACCTTGTTCCTCAACGACCTTTTGAAACGCGGCCTCGTCGAAGATGTTGACCGGCGCGTTCAACCGCACCACCTCGGAGGCCAAGATGTGTGTATCCAGCAGCTTCTGGATGCGCGGCTCGAAATCGCGGTAATCCACTGACTCGGCGTAGCGCAGCTTCACCGCTGCTTTCAGGTTGACGAAGCGTTTCAGGTCGTTCTTGTAGGCGAGGAGCTTCTGCTCGGGCGTGTCGGTGATGAAGCGTTCGCTGGACAGCGCGATGGCCAGCGTCTTGGCGTAGGCCGACAGGCGTTCATAGAACCCGGCGCGCAGCTTCTCGTCGGCCAGCAACTGCTCGAAGGCTTCCTCGTCCTGGCGGTTCCTGACCGTCTTGAACAGGTCCCACAGCTCGGCATGGCGCTGCGGCAGCGCCTTGGTTTCCTCATTGATCGAGGCCAGCGCGCCTCTGAGGTCCGCCTCCTCGAAGCCCTCCAACGCGCTGTAGGTGGTCAGCGCCCGGTCCAAGTCGCCCAGTACGCCGACGTAGTCGATGATGTAACCGAAGTCCTTGGCCCGGCTGCCGGATTCGTCCTCGTACAGGCGATTCACCCGGGCGATGGCCTGCAGCAGGGAATGATCCCTGAGCCGGCGGGCCAGGTAGAGCACCGTGTTGCGCGGCGCATCAAAGCCGGTCAGCAGTTTGTCCACCACGATCAGGATCTCGGGATCGTCGCCGTTCTTAAAGGCGTTGACAACGTTCTTGTTGTAATCCTCTTCGGAACCGTGCCGCTTCATCATCCGCTGCCAGAAAGCCACCACGACGTCGGTCGATTCATCGGCGTCGATTTCGTCGAAACCCTCGCGTTCGTCGGGCGGCGAGATGATGACCTCGCTGCTGATGCCACCTCCTTGCGCGCCCAGCTCGTCCAGGAAGGCCTTGTAGCGCAGCGCGGCCGCCTTGTTGGGCGCCACCAGTTGCGCCTTGAAGCCGGTGCCCTGCCAGTTCTGCCGGTAATGCTCGCTGATGTCGAAGGCGCGCATGTAGATCACCTGCTCGGCCTTGTTCAGCATCTCGGCGCGCGCGTACTTTTTCTTCAGGTCCGCCTTCTGCTGGTCGGTCAGCCCTTGGGTGTGGCGCTCGAACCAGATGTCGATGGCCGCCTGGTTCTGCTCCAGCTCCACCATGCGCCCTTCGTAGAGCAGCGGCACGATGGCGCCGTCGGCGACAGCCTGGTTGATGGCATAGGTGTGGATCACGCCGCCGAACTTGGCCACGTCGCTCTTCTCGCGGGTCAGCAGCGGCGTGCCGGTGAAGCCGATGTAGCAGGCATTGGGGAACATCTGCCGCATGCGCGTTGAATAGCCGCCCAGTTGGGTGCGCTGGGTCTCGTCCACCAGCACGAAGATGTCGGGCGAGGCATCGCTGAATTTCTTATAGGCCAGCGCCTTGTCGAACTTGTGCACCAGCGTGGTGACGATGTGCGCCTTACCATCGGCCACCAGCTCCACCAGATGACGGCCGCTCTCGGCCCGGTCGGGCGAGAGGCCGCAAGCGGCGAAGGTGTTGCCGAGCTGCTTGTCCAGGTCCACCCGGTCGGTCACCAGCACGATGCGCGGGTTGCGAATGGCTGGCTCCAGCGCAAGGGCGCGGGCCAGCATCACCATGGTCAGCGACTTGCCCGACCCCTGCGTGTGCCAGACGATGCCGCCGCTGCGTTTGCCGGTGTCGTCGGTCTGCTTGACGCGGGCGAGCACCTCGCGGATGGCGAAGACCTGCTGGTAACGGGCGATCTTGCGGACGCTGCCGTCGAACACCGTGAAGGCCTAGGCCATCTCCAGCAGGCGCTCCGGCCGGCACAGGGCGTAGAGCCCCCGATCCTGCTCGGTCGCCTGTCGGCCCATCAGATAGGGCGCCAACTCCTCACGCACGCCCAGTTCCCCAAGGGCCAGATCGAACAACGATGCCTTGACCGGGTCCGGCAGCGGGCGTTCCAGCAGTGGCGAAAGCGCTGCATCCGCCACGTCCTCTTTCCAC
>JAWOHQ010000412.1:0-3583 GCA_046485105.1 Candidatus Competibacteraceae bacterium
CCGATGGAGTCGTGGGTGAGCACGAAAATACAGCGCAGCTTCATGAGCGCCGACATGCGGATGGCGCTGCGGCCGTAGTCGGCGAACATCAGGAAGGTGCCGCCGAAGGGCACGTAGCCGCCGTGCAGCGCCAGTCCGTTCATGATGGCGTACATGGCGAATTCCCGCGCGCCGTAGTAGATCAGATTGCCATCCGGGTGCGCGAAATCGACCGGCCGACAACCCACCCACGGAATGCCGGTGGATTCGGTGAGATCGGCGGAACCGCCGACCAGACTGGGAAAATGTGGGCTGAAGGCTTCCAGCGCCCGTTGCGACGCCACGCGGGTCGCGATGTCCTCGCGCCGCGCCTGGGTGGCGTGAATGAAATTCCAGGCCAGTTCTTCCCAATCCTCGGGAAAGCCGCAGGCCAGGCGCCGGTCGAGTTCCGCCGCCGCATCCGCATACTCGGCTCGATAGCGGGCGAACAAATCGTTCCATTCGGCCTCCCAGTCCGCGCCCTTGGCGCGGGCGTCGAAAGCGCGGTAGATCTCGGGGGGGATGACGAATGGCTCGTGCCGCCAGCCGATATTCTCGCGGGTCGCGGCGACTTCCGCCGCGCCCAACGGCGCGCCGTGGGACTTCTCGCTGCCGCCCTTACCGGGCGAACCCCAGGCGATGGTGGTCTTGCAGCAGATCAGAGTCGGACGGTCGGTTCGGGTTCGCGCTTGAACGATGGCCTGATGGACCGCTTCGGCGTCGTGGCCGTCGACATTCGGAATCACCCGCCAGCCCAGCCCCTCGAATCGCTTGGCGATGTCCTCGTTGAACCAGCCCCGCACCGGGCCATCGATAGAGATGCCGTTGTCGTCGTACAGACAAATCAGCTTGCCCAGTCCCCAGGAGCCGGCCAGCGAACAGGCTTCGGAGGAGAGGCCCTCCATCAGACAGCCGTCGCCGAGCGTGACGTAGGTGTAATGATCGATGATCGGAAAGCCGGGACGGTTGAAGCGGGTGGCCAGCGCTCGTTCGGCCAGCGCCATGCCGACGCCGTTGGCCAGCCCTTGGCCCAGCGGGCCAGTGGTGGTTTCCACACCGGGGGTGAGTCCGTACTCGGGATGACCCGGCGTGCGCGAACCCAGTTGCCGGAAATTGCGCAGATCGTCGAGGGTCAGATCGTAACCGCTCAGGTGCAGTAGGGAATACAGCAACATCGAGCCGTGGCCGTTGGACAGAATCAGCCGGTCACGGTTTAGCCATTGGGGATTGGCGGGATTGTGGCGCAGGAAGTCATTCCACAAGACCTCGCCGAAGTCGGCCATTCCCATCGGCGCGCCGGGATGGCCGGACTCGGCTCGTTGCACGGCGTCCATGCTGAGGGCGCGGATGGCGTTGGCCAGTTCCCGGCGCATGGGGGTGACGATTTCCCGAAGGGGGGGACCGGAAACGGCCAGCGGCGCGGGGATCGCGTCTGCTATTGGACGGGCGGCTAGTTCGCTACGCAAGGGCATCAATATCTCTCTCCTACAGGCTCGACGACAACGGAAAACCAGGGAAACAACCGGACGGAACGCGGCGACCATCCCGAGGGATGCACCACCGCCCGGCTACGCGCGTCGCTCTTGCTGGGACGTTCACCGGAGAGATCACGAGGGATGTCCGGTCGCGCCAAAACCCCCTTTGGGAATCGGTTCGGCCGAAAAATGGCGGCGATTATAGGAAAAATCCCGGAGCGCGCCAATCAATTATTAAAGCGGATGCTTGGTTTGACGCCGGTTCTTCCGGGCGGCCCCGCCGCGGATTCGCGCGGGGGCGTTTTTACCCCGCTTCCGTGCCATAATGACACGCCGCGCCAAATCCCGCTTGCAAAGAAGAAGAACGCTCTTGCCCAACGAACCGCGCATCCCGCCCGCCGCCCCGCGCTGGTCTTCCCGGCCTCGGCCGCGCGCTTATCCGGCTGGTCTGGCCGATTGGTTGTTCGACGCCGGCTCATTGACCCAACGCTTGCGGCGCGCTTGTCCCCACCGGTTCCAGGTGCGGGTGCTGCGCCAGGGCCGGTTGCGTCCCAGTCGCGACGAAGCGCGGGTCCTGACCCTGCGGCTGGATGCCTGGGCCTGGATTCGCGAGGTGCAGTTGCTGTGCGGCGATCGGCCGTGGGTGTTCGCCCGGACCCTGATCCCGGCGGCGACCCTGAACGGCCGAGGGCGCCGGTTGACCCAATTGGGTACTCGCCCCTTGGGTGAGGTGCTATTCGCCGATCCCGGCGTTTATCGCGGCCCGGTCGAGATCGCCCGCATCGTGGCTGGCCAAACCTTGCACCAAAGGGCTTTCACCGGGTTTGTCGAATTGTCCGAAGTCATCTGGGGCCGCCGCTCGGTGTTCCGGATCGACGGTCTTCCGCTGCTCGTTTGCGAGATTTTCCTGCCCGACTTGCCAATATCCACCGCCGGCGACCGATCGGGACCGCCTTCGCCATGAATCGCTTTTCGCTATGAATATCGAACGTTTTGAAAACCGCCTGCGCGAATACGCGCTGCTGATGCGCTTGCACCGCCCGATCGGCATTTACCTGCTGCTATGGCCGACTCTGTGGGCGCTGTGGCTGGCGGGGAACGGCCAGCCGCCGAGCGGCGTGGTGCTGGTATTCGTGTTGGGCGTGGTGCTGATGCGCTCGGCCGGCTGCGTCATCAACGACTTCGCCGACCGCGATGTCGATCCGCACGTCGCCCGCACCCGCGACCGGCCGTTGGCCGCTGGTCGCGTCAGCCCCGGCGAAGCCATCAGTCTGGCGGCTGTTCTATGCCTGCTGGCCTTCGCCCTGGTGCTGACCCAGAACGTGCTGACCGTGCAACTGGCGTTCGTCGGGCTGGCGCTGGCGGTCAGTTATCCCTTCATGAAGCGCTTCCATTCCCTGCCCCAGGTCCATCTCGGCGCGGCCTTCGGCTGGGCGATTCCCATGGCCTACGCGGCGGTGACTGGTGAACTCCCGCTGGTCTGCTGGCTGCTGTTTCTCGGCAACGTGCTTTGGTCAGTGGTCTACGATACCCAGTATGCGATGGTGGACCGGGAAGACGATCGGCGGATCGGCGTTAAATCCACCGCGATCCTGTTCGGCGACCGGGACAAGCGCATCATCGGCTACCTGCAACTGGCCCTGCTGGTCCTACTGATCGTGATTGGTCTGTTGACCGCGCGCGGCGGGTTTTATTATCTAGGTTTATTCGCGGCGGCCTGGTTCGCGCTGTATCAGCAGTATCTGATTCGCGACCGCCGGCCGGAAGAGTGCTTCAAGGCGTTTCTGAACAACAATGCCTTCGGACTGACGGTGTTCTGCGGGTTGTTGCTGGACTATCTGCCGGCGGGTTTGCCCTAAAAACTTGTGCTCCTCCACCCACTCGTGGGAAGGGGAATTTCCGATGAGGGAGAAAATCATGTTGATCGTCCAGGTGTTCGTTCGCGTCAAACCGGAGTGCGTCGAGGATTTCAAGGCCGCGTCGCTGGACAACGCCCGCCACAGCATCCGGGAGCCAGGCATCGCCCGGTTCGACGTCATCCAGCAGAGCGACGACCCGACCCGCTTCGTGCTGGTCGAGGCTTATCGCAC
>JAWOHQ010000011.1:0-9647 GCA_046485105.1 Candidatus Competibacteraceae bacterium
TGACATGGAAAAACTGATTGAAAGACTCATGAAACACAAACGCGATCATTACCCAAATGACCAAAGAGTGATTTTTTCCTGCGAGTACCAAGAGGGCAGTGTGAAAGTGTTGTGGAGATAAATTGCCGAATTCACGCCGCGTGGCGGGTCAGTGGCCAGCGCACGTCGATTTCGTCCCAAGGCACGAATACCCGACCGTCTTCCTCCTGGTCGATCACCAGCCACTCCATGAGTACCGTCACGTCCTGGTAGACATTCCGGTAGTGCCGCCGGAGATGTTTGGCGAGCGCATCCATCGTCAGCGGACCGGTGGCCTTGAGCGCCTCGACGAGTTCCCAGCGCTCGGGCGTGAAGACCGCGCCGAGTTGCGCCATCGTCTCGAAACCGACCCCGTGATAAGGCGCGACGGGCTGGCCGGCCCTCGCGCCTGCGAGGGCCGCGCCGAACCGCTCGAGCCCAACGCGCGTCGGCTGGATTTCGATATGCAGGATATTGGGGGTCATGGCTGCTTGAACGAATGGACTGGCGCGGCTTTCATGGGGCTTATGATGTTCCAGGTTGTGGAGCGTAACCAGCCCTATCATCGGAGGGTCAAGCGCTTGGAGGAGCAGTGTGGGAAGGTGCGGCGGGGGTGAATGGGGAGTAGCCTTGGGCAGCTACCGGTTCTTGATTCATGCCAGATAATTTCCAGTGCATAAAGTTTGACTTAACCGGAGCCCGCCGTAGCGGGTCAGCGCGAGCGAGGGGTGAAGCGGCGCTTCACGCCGAGAATCCGAAGTTCGACAACGCGCGCCCCGTAGCGGGCGTCGGCTGCAACCACTTGTGGTTCAATGAGATTTCCCGTGAAGACCACAAGATGTAGTGGTATAGGGTTCAGGCCCAAAGGCGCGGACCTTCGAGGTCCAACCACAGTCGGCGGAACAGTTCGACGGGATCATCCAGGTCCAAGCACCGGCGCTTGAGTGGCTTGAGTTTGTTATTGAGCCCCTCGACAAAGCCACGGTTATGCCGGCCCTCGAAATAATTGAGAATGCCGTCCTGCCAGTTATGCAAGGTCTTGATGAAGTTATCAAAACAGCTCAGCCCCGAAGCTTTGACCTGCTCGGTCCAACAGAAAGGCCTGCACCGTGGCCTGCAACCGGTCGGGCAGCACCGCCAGCACGTGGTTGTGTTCCTCGCCCTCCCGCGCCCAGATCACCGCCCCGTAGGCACCATGGCCCTTGCGCAGCGCCACCTCGTCGATCCCCAAGGTGTCCAACCCAGTGAAACAGCTCCAATCCACCGTGGGCGCGACGTGATGGTTCACAATCCCCTCCACCGCCTTGACCCCCAGGTCGCACTGCCCACTGAGATCGGCCACCGTGCGATGAACCAGCCGTTTCAACACGTCCTGCTCGAAGGCCCGGGGGTGAGGCCGGTCAGGCTCATACGAAGGCTCAGTGCAGCGCCGTCGGTTCGCCCACCTCCGGCAACATGCCGACAAACCGTCCTTCGGCGCCATCGAACCGTTGCCATTGGATGGCGCCGAAGCTCCGCTTGGTCTTCGCGCGCTTGCGCGAGGATTTGATGCGCGCCTGGGCTCCCCACAAACCGTAACGGGTTTCCAGCATGAAGGTCACCAATTCGATCCGGTGCGGTGAAGCGGCGATCGATCCGTAGCGGGCAAGAATCCGCTGGTAATCTTGCAGGTGCTCGGGACCCAGGCCCCAGGATTCGGTCAGAGTAAACACGAAGTCGGCTTGCAGTTCGGCAGCGACGCGCCGGACCGCCGCCACCGAGACATCCTTGGCCGCGTTGCTGCGGGTATCGAGCAGCACGGGGACGACAATCTGGCGTTCGACAAACCGGCCCACGAAAGCGAACGGCGCCAACTCTTCGCCCGCTTCGATTATCAGGCGGGCTTGGGCAATCAACGGCTCGACCGCTTCAACGTATTGTTTGGGAAGGGATAACATCGGATTTCTCGCGTCTGGTCAGAAACGGCGCGTAGGCGGTATCAACCAGCAAAAACACCGCGCCGTTGAAAAAGGGTCCCTCGCCCAACTGTTCTCCAGATGTCGTAAATCCGCCCACTCATGTAGGCAAATAGATGAATCGGGGAATCATCAGGATTCGCAGGAAGAAATGGGTAACGCGCTTGAGATTGTGCGCCCACTCAAACAGGGCCACATACTGCGCCAGACAAGCCTTGTGAACGCCTCGGAAGGGTCGTAGAAAATTGCGTAATCCGGTCCAAATCCCTTCCATCGTGTTGCAATGCACTTCGCGTATGCCATCGCCATCATCGTCGCGCGCATACTCGTGCCGGGAATGGCAAACGGTTCCGTGCGTCCGTCCCGAGGCCTCGACCTGGTGGTAAGCCGATGATTCATCACTGTAAAACGTTACGCCCTCCTCGGTCTTGGCCTCGACCTCGGGCTGGACCGTGGCCTGGCGGGTATCGTCACGCACCGTCAAGCGGATCTCCCCACGGGTGCGGGCCCCCCCTGAATCGGCGGGCGGTCGTTCGCCATCGTCCCCCGCCCGCGCCGCTGGTTGGCCCGGCGGCGCGGCGGGTCCGCCGGGTCGCGGTGGGGATCCCCCTTCTCGCCGGCGTTTTGGAAGAGCTCGTCGTCGCCCTCCGTCACCGTGTCCGCCCAGGGCGAGTGGTCCAGGCCCAGCAGGACCGCCGCCTGCATCTGATGGCGGTCATGGAGCAACGTGCCGCAGTCACACTCCCATTCATCGGCCAGTTGCAGGGCGGGGGTTCCCCTGGACGAACCCGCGCAGGATCGAGACGATCTTGGCACGGGAATAGTGGGTACCCGCCCAGACGGTCCCCGTGAACCGGTCAAACACGGCCCCGCATTCCCGGCAGCGGCAACCGACCACCGGGGCGCGGTCGCGCCTGTGCGGTGCTTGCCCCATCGGCAGGCCATGCCCGCGTGGGCAGCACAACCCATCAGGATGAAGACTATGGAGCAAAAAGGCGTAACATTCATGTTCATCGAGCAACTCGCTGATGGCAAAACGGATCATACTCCCTCCTACGGGTTGCACCCCGAAAGAGTGCCAGAATTCAACGAATCTTGCTTGCCTTAGGCGATTTCCAGAAAAGATCTTACCGAATTGGGGTAGGGTGGATAAGGCGCTCCGCGCCGCATCCACCAACGGGCTGACTGGTGGATGCGCTTCGCTTATCCACCCTACGCGTTGGTAAAATTTTTCGTAACTACCTACCCCCTGCCAAGATGAGCTAATCTGGTGTCATGTCTGAGTTGAGCCGACCCACCCAAGCCGAACTGGACCGCATGAGCCATGCTGAGAAGGATGCGCTCATTGCGGCGTTGTTCGACGCGCTGGGGCGGCACGAACGACGGCTGAGCGATTTGGAAAACCAGATTCAGAAAACCAGCCGCAATTCCAGCCAGCCGCCGTCTGCGGACGGGTTGAAGAAGGGGCCGGCGATGCCCCGGCGCCCCGGGGCGAAACCGCTGGGTGGCCAACCCGGCCACCTCGGGGCCACGCGGACTCTGACCGATACGCCTGATGAGGTTCGGGAATTGCGGCCGGCGGGGATCTGTGCGTGTGGGGCTGGGTTGGCGGGATTACCGGCCCGGCTCGGGGAGCGCCGGCAACAAATTGAGATCCCGGAACCGACGACGGTGGTGACCGAGTTCCGCCAGATGTGGGTGACCTGTCCGGACTGCGGGCGGGATCACGGGGGGACGTTTCCGGGCGGGGTGACCCCGAATGTCGGTTTTGGCCCGCGCCTCAGGGCGTATGCGGTCGGGTTGGTGAACGGGCATTTTGTGGCCCTGGATCGGGCCTGCGACCTGATGGCCGACCAATACGGCGTTCGACCCTCGGATGGGGCGGTACAGACCTGGATTATCAAGGCGGGGCAGCGCTTGGCGGAGGACCATGCCGCCGGTCGGGAGGCGATCCGGGCCGCCGAGGTGGCGAATTTCGACGAAAGCGGGATGCGGGTGGGCGGCAAGCTGAATTGGCTGCATGTGGCGGCGACCGACACCGTCGTGCATTACACCGTCCATCCCCAACGGGGCGCGGAGGCGATGGACGCCGCGGGGATCCTCCCCCAGTTCACCGGCACGGCGGTGCATGACCATTGGAAACCGTACGGGGCCTATCGCCACTGCACCCATGCCTTCTGCAACGCCCATCACCTGCGGGAGTTGCGCTATTGCGAGGAGCTGACCGGGCATTTCTGGCCCTACGCCCTGCGGCATCTGCTGGTGGAAGGTCACCAAGCGGCGCTGGCCGCCCGCGCCGCGGGTCAGACCGGCCTGGACCCGACGTATGTCGCCGAGTGGCTGGCCCGTTACGACCGGCAGGTGCGCAACGGGTTGGCGGCCTGTCCGATACGGCCACCGGAACCGGGGCGTAAAGGCCGGGTGAAGCAGCATCCGGCGACCAATCTCCTCGTGCGCCTGCGGGATTACAAAACCGAGGTGACTCGGTTCCTCACCGATTGGCGGGTGCCGTTCGACAACAATCGCGCGGAACGATTGGTGCGGCCGATCAAGGTCAAATTGAAGGTGATCGGGGGCTTCCGCGCCCTGGGTGGGTCCAAAGCCTTCTGCATCCTGCGCTCGGTTTGGGAAACTAACAAACTGAACGGTATTAACCCCTTCGATACCCTCAGGCTGGCGTTTGAGGGTAGGTAGTTACAATTTTTCCAGGAATCCACCTTACTTCCTTGGGCTTCATCCGTTTGCCGACATGAGCGAATCGATCCGGGCGACCGGATAGTGGGCGATTTCGCGGAGCGTGCCGCGCAATCCGCCGCCGATGAGTAAGAGGCTGTATAAAAACTAACATATTGAATTAAAAAGTGTGTAGCCTGGATGAAGCGAAGTGAAATCCAGGAAACCCCCGGATTTCGGCCTGAAGGCCTGCATCCGGGCTACGGAGTTTTTGTACAGCTTCTCAACGTGGATAGGTAGAATCTGATCGGTTAGAGAAGATCTGGCTGGAAACCCCACAGTGTAGGTTGGGGTGACGAAGGAACCCCAACATTCAACTCCAACACCAGCAAGCCGTTGGCGTTCGCAAGCTAACCAACCGCGAGCCCGACTTCACGCCGGACGCGGCGGTATATTTGTTGTACCGATAATTCCAGCCCCACCGATTCCAGCAGAAAAGTATCCTCCGCGAAATAAGATTCCAATCGCCAATGGGTGCGACGACGGAAAACGCGCAGGGAAGGTAGGTCCTGTGAGACGACGACATATTCCAGCAGGGAGGGTATTTGAGCGTAGCTCTCAAACTTTTCCTTCAGGTCGATGCGCTTGGTCGATTCGGATAACACTTCGACGATCAGGAGGGGGTTGGTCCGATAATACGGGTCATCGGTATTCTCGCCGCATGCCGCCATGATGTCGGGGTAGTAGGCAAACGGTTGGCCATCACGGGTTTTGCCGACAACTTTCATGTCGGACTGCCAGACCCGGCAGTGGTCGGGCAGATGAATATTGAGCAAGGTGGAGAAATCGCTGGCGATGGTGTTGTGGGTCTCGTTCGCCCCCGCCATGGCGTAGATTTCACCATCGACGTATTCACTGCGAGTCTCCACGTCGCGTTCGCCGTTAAGGTAATCTTCAAACGTGATGGAGTGGTGCTTGAGTGCGTGCGCCATGCGGTTTTCTCCCCCGTCCGGGGTGATGACTTGCGGTGATTGCGCATTTTTGACGGTGGTCGGCATGTATGGCGTTCGGCATCGGGTGGTTAGGTTGGCGTCCGGGGATTTCCGCGCCGGTTCCCACCGCCCGATGTTTCACGTGAAACCTGCTGAGCCCGCCGCCCGATGTTTCACGTGAAACCACCAGCCGGTCCGATGTTTCTTCACCCGGCTATTCCAACGCCCGCGCTACGCAGGGCGACAGACGCGGAGTTTTGCGTAGCGCCTCGCGGTCGATGGTGACGCGATGCCACTTGGGATGACCGTTGCGCCTCAGTTCGTCCAGGTTATCGGCCACCATCCGGGCGAAGCGACCGATGGCTTGGCATTGCTCGTCGTCGGTTCCCGTGTCGCTGGTGAACAACACCGTGCCAACCGTTACGGTCGGCACTTCTTCATCCTGCCAGCCGTAGGCGCCGGCGGGAATCGTCGCCCTGCGGTAGAAGGACTGAAAAATCTCGTGGTTGGCGATCTGATCCGGAATGACGATGGGCACCAGATGCGGCGGATCGCCGGTGTCGAACGGTCGGGCAAACAACCGGGCCGGGGCGCCGACCACGTAGATCAGCGCATCCACCCGACCCTGGCGCAGGGCGTCGAGCGCGGCGACGCCATCCATTTCCAACCGTGCGGCGGGCTCAATCTCCAGCAAGTCGAGCAGGATGGTCGCCGTCCCGTAAGTGCCGCTGATGGCGTTGCCCATCGCCACCTTTTTGCCGTTCAGATCGGCGAGCTGTTTGATCTCCGGCGCCAGGGCCAGAACATGCACTTCCTCGGGATACAACGGCAACACCACTTGCAACGAATCGACGACGCCGCGTAATTCCTGGGTCTCCGCGGTTTTTCCCAGGGCGGCCTCAATGGCCAAGAGGCTCAGCGTATCGAACTGGGTCAGACCGAGCTGGATGCTGGGGTATTCGTAGACCTTGAACAGATTTTCCAGCGACCCGGCCGAGGGAATCACGGCCAGGTCGATGTGGTGGCGGCCAGCGAGTGTTTTCAGATCCCGGCCGATTTGATAGTAAGTCCCGGCTTCGCGACCGGTCATGAGGCTCAGTTCAGTGGTCGGAGGCGGTGCGGATTGCTGAGCCTGGAGCGGGCCAGCACCCAGCAAAAGACTCAGGGATGCGCCGATAAGGAGAAAGTTTTTCATGGGAAAGGTCGCCTTGGATGGATCGGATGGACGGATCAGTTGAGGGCGAATTCGGCGCGGCAGCCGTTATCCACCCAAACGCCGCGTCGGTCATGGCCCCAGGTGTCGTTATAACGGCAACTGGCCCGGCTCAACTGGCGATACAGGCGCACGCCGTGACGAGTATCGGCCCGGCAATGGCGGTATCGGCCATCGGATTCGCAGCGCACGAGCGAGTGGGGGCGGTCGGAATCCTCCGTCCGGCCTTTTTCCGCCAATATCGCCCCGAGTACGCCCAGCGCGATGATCCCACCGACAATCGCGGCGGTATGATCCCGATCCTGTTCTGGACCATCGCCGCCGCTGCCGCCGGCGTGCAGTCGGAAGTCGCCCCGACAGCCGTTATCCACCCAGACACCGCGCCGGTCATGGCCCCAAGTGTCGTTATAGCGACAGGCCTTGCGGCTGAGTTGTCGATGCAGTTGTACGCCCCGACGGGTGTCGGCCCGACAATGTCGATAGCCTCCCGTGGATTCACAACGGACGATGTCGCGATAACCACCATAGGCTTCGCGGCGGTCGCCATCCCAGCCGGAATCGTCGTAAGGCTGCGCGTGGCTGGGCGCCGGATGCGCCAGCGCCAACAGTAGAACAGCGGGGGCAAGCAGAGTCGCTGCTCGCCAGCCGCTTGACGGTCGGTCGGCCGAGTGACTCTTGAAAGCGAATGGTGGATTTTTCATGAGCGGTATCCCGTCATCTTGTAAGGCGATTATAGAAAAGATCTTACCGAACCGGGGTAGGGTGGATAAGGCGCTCCGCGCCGCATCCACCATCAGCAGACCGATCAGGTGGATGCGCTACGCTTATCCACCCTACACATTGGTAAAATTTATCCAGGAATCCACCGAATGTCATCTATCATGGCGTCGCCGCCAGTCATGGCGCTGCTGCTGGGTGCGGTGGGCTATTGGCCGCTGAATGTTTCACGTGAAACATACGCCGACGGAGTTCGGCAGGTTTCACGTGAAACCTACAAGGCTTCGCTCAACGCCGCGAACGCCTCCAGACTCAGCGTTTCCGGACGGGCGCCGGGATCGACGCCGGCCGCTGCGATTTGCGCGACATCCAGCACGCCCTGCAGCGAGTTGCGCAAGGTTTTGCGCCGTTGCGCGAACGCCCGCCGCACGATTTCGGCGAAGCGGTCCTCGTCCGGAATCGCGACGGCGAATGTTTCACGTGGAACCAAGCGCACGACCATCGACCACACTTTCGGCGGCGGCCGAAACGCTCCGGGACCCACCGCGAACAGCGGCTCGACCCAACACCGGTATTGCAACATCACCGACAGCCGGCCATAGTCCTTCGTGCCAGGTGCGGCCGCCATTCGTTCCACCACCTCCTTTTGCAACAGGAAATGCAGGTCGCGCAGATGCTCGGCCTGGGCGAGCAGATGGAACAGCAGGGGCGTGGAAATGTTGTAGGGCAGGTTGCCCGCGACCCGCAATGGCGGCCCATCGCCCCGCAGCGCGGCGAAATCGAAGGTCAGCGCATCGGCGTGGTGAATCCGCAAAATCCCGCTGCCGGCGCAACGCCGTCGCAAGGGTTCCAGCAGATCCCGATCCAGTTCCACCACCTCCAGTTCGCCGGCCGCCGCCAGCAGCGGCACGGTCAACGCTCCCAAGCCCGGACCGATTTCCACCAGCCGCTCGCCGGGCTGGGGATGAATCGCCGCGACGATCCGGTGCAGAATCCCGGGGTCGTGCAGGAAATGTTGGCCAAAGCGCTTACGAGGTCGATGCCGGACCGGAGGAGTCTCCGTCATGGCGTCGCGGGCGATCCCGCCGGCGGCAGGCGCACCTCGACATAAGCTTCGTCGCGCAAGCGGCGCAACACCAATTCCCATTCCTCGTCGGCGCGGCGCCGCAGCAACGCCTCGCGGATACGATCGCGGTCGGCGGTCGTCGGCGCCTGCGGCGACGGCGGGCGTCCGTCATTACCCCCTCGGATCTCAATCAGCTTGACGATGTGGAAACCGCTGGGGCTGCGGATCAGTTCGCTGACTTGGCCGGCCCGCAGATTCGGAACGACATTGGCGAACAGGGTCGGGATCTGATCGGCGCGTCGCCAACCCAGATCGCCACCTTCCAGGGCCTGCCGGTCGGCGGACACGCTCACCGCCATTTGCCGGAAATCCGCGCCCTGGCGCAGTTGCGTCAGCACATCCTCGGCTTGCCGCCGCGCCGCTTCGACCTGCTGTGGCGAAGCGCTTTCCGGGACGGCAATCAGGATTTGGGCGAGACGATACTCGCGGTCGGCCCCCGCGCCGCCCGCGCCGCCGAAGCCAGGCTGGCTAGCCAGTTGCGCTTGCAGGCTGTCCACATCCTGTTCGGAGATCTGAACCTGACTATCCACCAGTCGTTGCCGCAGGCGCACCGCCAGCAATTCCCGGCGCACGTCGTCGCGGAACTGGGCGAAACTGATCCCATCCTTTTCGACGGTCTGCCGCAACTGGCTCAGGCTCATGTTGTTGTTCTGGGCAAGGGTATCGATGGCGGCATTCAATGTGGCGTCATCGATGGCGATGCCGCCGCGTTCGGCGGCGCGCGCTTGCAACTGGGCCAGAATGAGTTGCTCCAGCACCTGGCGTTCCAATGCCGCGCGGGGTGGGATCGGCACTTGGCGCTGGCGCAACTGCCGTTCGATCCGCACGATGGCGGCATCCAGTTCCCGCCGGGTGATCACATCGCTGTCGACCACCGCCACGATGACGTCCAGAGTCTGACCCGCGCCCTCGGGTCCGGGACCGAACCGCAATTCAGCCTGGCCAGGAACGGA
>JAWOHQ010000037.1:0-3968 GCA_046485105.1 Candidatus Competibacteraceae bacterium
CCCCGCCATCCGGCATCTCGGTCAGCCCCTCGGCCCGGAGCTTGTCGAGCGAGACGGCGGCCGGCGCCCAACCGGAGCCGTTCAGCGCATGCACGCCGCCTTCGGCCGGCGCATAGAGCACCCAGCAATCACCACCGATCCCGGTCATCGCCGGCTCGACCACGCATTGCACGGCGCAAGCCGCAACGGCCGCGTCGGCGGCGGTCCCGCCGGCCCTGAGCACGTCGATCGCGGTCAGGGTGGCGAGCGGGTGCGAGGTCGCCGCCATGGCGTTGGCACCGACGGCCGGCGAGCGCCCGGGCAGTTGAAAGTCACGCATTGAGCAAGTCTCCTTTGCCGCCATGCTTAGCAGCCGAAAGCCAGCCGGTCAGCTCTCGATCGCCACCGGTGGCAGCGCCAATCGGCGCAGCACCTCAGACCTCACCCGCCAATTGCCTCACCACCGCCCCAGCCCCTATATAAGCGGCGTGAGGATGGGTGGCCGAGTGGTTGAAGGCAGCGGTCTTGAAAACCGCCGTGGGGTTAAACCCACCGTGGGTTCGAATCCCACCCCATCCGCCAACCTGTTAATATTTTCAGTATGTTAGCGGCGACTTTATCGGCCCTTCATCATCCCGCCTATCATCCGGCAAGGTGGTTGGCATCGGCAGGCAATTCAGCCAATCGCCAGCTAGGCGCGCCACCCTCTCAACCTTGGCGGGAATGACCAAGCGTGCCGCAAAGTCACACTTTCACGGCGCCGTGATACCTGGACCGATGGCCAGGGCGATGGCGGGAAGGATGCGGGGCGCCCCTATGCGCGGGGCAATCTCAGCTAACCCGTTTTATGCATCAGTGGCGTCCGCTTGCGCCGGTGCGGCGGGTTTCGGTATTGGATTCGACATTCGCTGCGATCGGCGACAACGGCCATCGACGCGCTCTCTCGGGGAAGCGCTGTGCGGTACTTGGTCTGGGGTTGGAATGGTCGGGCGGGTTGGGACTGCTGTGGGGGCGTGGCGTCAGGTGGGCGCCCTGCGCGGCAGGCGCTCGAGTAGTCGTCGGATGAGGCGGGCGGGTGGTGGGCAGGTGGATGGTGATCCTGGTTTTCAGCTCGGCGACGCGAGCGGCGATCTTGATGAGCCGGAGGCGTAGCGTGTCGAACTGGGCATGGCGCCAAGGCGATCGCGGTGGCAGTGCGGCACGCAAGCTCCACATCAGCCAATAGGCGCCGGCGTGCAGGAACAGCCTGAGCTGGTTGGCGGCGGCACTGGTGCAGGAGGTGCGATCGGCCGCGAGGTGGGCCTTCCACGCCTTGATGTGGTTCTCGGCTTTGGCCGCGGGCGCAGTAGAGCTGTTCGTAGATCGCCTTGCCGGCCCCCTTGGTCAGGTTGGTGACGACATAGCGGGTGTCGCAACCCTGTGGGCCCGCCTCGACACGGGCGATGATGCGTTCCACCCGGCTCCAGGACCCGGCGGCGTCGTGAAACTCTTTGAACCGGCGGACCTTGGTTCCGCTGTTTTGATCGACGCGGGCGATGGTCGACTGCTCGAGGGTATCGGTCCGGCGACGCAAGCTGGTGTTGCTGGCGAGGCCAAGAATGAAGTCCAGGCCTCGATCGCGGCAGAAATCGAGCACCTCGGGCGCGCAGTAGTGGCTGTCGCCGCGCAAAAGAATCTCGACTCGCGGCCAGTGGCTACGGATCTCGCGGATCAGGCGCCGCAGATGCGCGGCAATCTCGCGACCTTTGGGGCGCTTGGCCGGGCGCAGCACGGCAGTGACGAACCGGCCGGCACCGTCGAAGACAACGATCGGCTGGAAGCCGTAGTCGTTGTAGTGGGCGTTGAATAGCCGCAACTGCTGGCCACTGAATCGCCCTGGGTTTCCCGGAGGCGGGTTTGTTTGAGTCCTATGCCGCCATCGGTGTGGCCTCAAGGGCGGCGTGGTGGTTGGCTTCGGCCTCCGCCGGCGGGATGTTGCCGATTGAGCCGAGCAGGCGGCGGGTGTTGTACCAGTCCACCCCTTGCGAGCAGCAGCGAAGCAAGCCCGACAGCGAAGCTGCGGCCTTCAGGAGAAGGCCGAGGGTCATCGTGGCGATCTCGACGGCGGCGAGGCCGCGCCAGGGCCCCTGGCGAAGGATGACTTCGGTCTTGAACAGGCCGATCACGGTCTCGGCGAGCGCGTTGTCGTAGCTGTCGCCGACGCTGCCGACCGAAGGGTTGATGCCGGCTTCGACCAGGCGCTCGGTGTACTTGATCGAGACGTATTGCACGCCGCGATCACTGTGGTGGACCAGGCCGGGCTCCGTCGGCCGGCTGCCGTGTGAACCGCCTGTTCGAGCGCGTCGAGCAGGAACTGGGCACTGGCGGTCCGGCTCGCCCGCCAGCCCCAATTCCAGACCATGCGACGGCGGGCGAAGACGTCGATGACGAACGCCACATAGACCATCCCCGCCCAGCTCGGCACGTCGGTGAAGTCGCTCACCCATCATCCGTCAGCAGGCGGATGATCCGATTTCCGGAGGAAGCCGGGTCAGGAGACCCGGGAGGGGCCGATTGGGCCGGTCGGCGGTGAACCGCCGGTTGACCTTGTCGAGCGGACACAGGCCGTCTTGTCGCTGAGCGTCGTTCGCACGCGCCTTCCTCGGCGGGCGCCTTCGAGCCCCAGACGGCGCATCAGCCGCGCCACCCGGTCGCGGCCGATGTCGAGGCCCTCCAGCAGAAGCTGGCGCCAGACCATCGCGCGCCAGCAGGCGGCGCGATCCGACTGCGGAGCAGCGGCGGCCGGGAGGCCGCCGAGGGCGGGCGCCATAAACCCCGACGTTCTCAGCATGGACCCGCAGGATCGCCGCGCATAGCTTCTCGTCTTCCTTCGACCGCTTCGACCGCAGATTGGGCCTGGTCTTCTGCGCAGCATGCGCGTGCCAAGTGGAGGGGGCGATGTTCAGAACCCTGCACATCGGCTCGACCCCGAACTCTTCCCGGTGCTCGCCCATGAAGGCGATCACTTCCGCCACGGGCGGTCGAGCGCCGCCCCGCCGAGGTCTCCTGACCTCGGCACCTTCGGTGATGGAGCCGCCGGCCTGCTGGCGGCGGCTGGGCGAAATACGCCGATGCCTTCTTCAGGATTTCGCCCAGCCGCCGGAGCTCGCGAACCTCGCGCTCGAGCTCCTTCATCCGAGCAGCCATGTCGGTCGTCACGCCAGGGCGCACGCCAGCGTCGATCTCGGCCTCCCGGACCCAACGCCGCAACGTCTCGGCCGTGCAGCCGATCTTGCCGGACACCGACACCAGCGCCGCCCACCGCGAGAGATGGCTACCTTCACTCTCGCGAACCAGGCGCACCGCCCGCTCGCGAACCTCATCGGGAAATTTCCCGCTCTTCCGTTGCTTTTCCATGACGACCCCTTTCTCACAAGAAGGAGCCTCCGGGAAACCCAGGGCGGTTCACCACCGTGCACGGCGTCGAAGGTGTCGTCGATGTCCAGCGTGATCCGCTTCGGCACTTGCGCGAAGGAGGCGCAATAGAGCCCGACCATGCCGCGCGCCAGCCGCAGCAACATCCTTCGGTCGGGCAAATTCTCCAACCGGCTGATGGTCGATTGCGAAGAGAGATCACGCTCGCCCGGCAGTCGCCCCAGCGCCAATTTGAACGCCGGATCGACGCGCAACGCGTTGGCGTCGATGCCGTCCTCGTAGCCGGCGGCGATCAGCAACATGCGAAAACGCAGAATGTCCGCCACACTGTGCACCGTCCGCGTCGGATCGCGCGGATCGTCGATCCCGGCCGCCAACCGCCCCGCCACATCGAGCCGCAGCACGACCTCCCGCAGCGCCAAAAGACCCGCGTCCGACGTCAACGCGCCGCCATCGAAGCGGGCGCTCAACGCCTTGCCGTTCACCGCTGACAAGCCGGGCAAAGGCAGCTTAATCTCGGCCATGGCCGGCGTCCTCCTTCCGATCTGGTTTTGGCCTCGATAACCAAAACTCTA
>JAWOHQ010000044.1:0-9794 GCA_046485105.1 Candidatus Competibacteraceae bacterium
CCCATGCCATACACGAGGCGGCGGACCTTCATTTCCGGCTGGGTGTCTTTTCCATGGATTCGGCTCATCCGCTCGCTTCGGGCGGCGGGCGTCAATGTGTCGGTTCGACGGGGGGGTTCGGAGAGCAGAACCGGCTCGATAAGGTATTCAGCAAGAACACCTTCCGCCACCGCCGTCGGGCCGGTTTCCACGTCATATTCGCCGTCATTTTTACCCATCCTTGCTCGCTCCATGTCTAAAACCGACACTAGCAGGAAATCATAACTTTTTCCGGGTCCCCTTTACGACAGGGCTACCCTCCGCCACACCACTCGTTCTAATCCAATACCCACCACGGCGAACAAGCGCAGATCGGTCAAGCCATAGCGTTCTTGCAGGACTGCGCCATACCGTCGCGCCTGATCCGCGGCTTCCTGCAATTCCTTCTCGACGTTAGGCAGCGCCGCCAATGCCTCCCGCGATAACTCCCGTACCTGCTCCCCAGTCTGTTTCAGGTCTTTCAAACTGACGTATTTGAATTCCAGCAGCAGATCGAGGGCCTTAAATCGGCGCATATCCATGCGCACAATCAGGCTTAAATCCACATAGCCATGATCGATCTCGGTTTCCGACACCATCATGTACAGCCGGTCATCGAACAGCAAGGTCAGAAAGGCGATTTTGACCAGTAATTCATTGGTCCAGCGATAGTCCCGATTGGAGAGAATCGGGAAGTAACGCTGTTCGATGAAGTCAACCAGCGGCGCTAAATCGCCCTGGAGATAAAAGGTTTCCGCCAAGCGCGGGATGGCCTCGCGATCCTCATAAGTCGGGAGCCACATTTCGCGCAAGCGTTCCACATACAGCGACCGGGCCACCAGATTGGGGATATTGAGGATCGCCTTCCCCAGCACACCCTGCCCGGCCAGAGTCAACACTCCGAAGTAGTATAGCAGCGAGGCCATGAACGGCTGATCCTTGACGGCGGTCAGGACATCGGCGACGCCAAAGCGTCGGGCCAGGCGCGGAACGACCAGCCCTTCCTCGCCATTGAGCGCCTGAATCAGCACATCTTCTCCATGGGGCAGATGAGCGATGTAGGCCAGTTTGCTGCGGTCCATGGCCAGATTCTCATCCAGCAACTCCTCCGGATATGCGCCCTTCGTGTGCAGATGTTTGAGAAAATACAGGCTCAAGGTTGGGTTGTAGAGGCGTTCGCGGGCTTTAGTGCTAAAGCAATAGCCATTGTAGAAGGTGCGCATCGTTTCCAGAGCGTCCGCCGCCAACCAGGAACCGCCTTCCGATGCCAGGCGTTCCAACACCACGGCGATTTCGGTTTCGGTAAAGCCACAGAGGTTGTTAAACACTTCATCCAGATAGATATCCTCACCGACGTTGTAGCCGCTGGTCATGTCGCTGAGGACCACCGGCGAAACGCCGGTGATGAATACCCGGTCAATACCTTGGCCAGCCCCGGCTTTCACTCCTTTAAAGACGTTTTTTAACACCCCTTCGCCATATAGCAACGATTCATAATAGTCTTGTTTGCGTCCGGTCATTAGCACGTCATTGGCGAAGTTGTCGTATTCATCAATCAGCAGGTAGAGTTTATGGGCTTCTTGGCGCACGCGGATCAGCAGGGAAAACAGGGAATCGACCGCGTCATCCGGGGCAATCTCGATATCGTCCCAGCCATACCGGGCGGCGCAGGCTTTGATGGCGGTGTTGATGTGCCGATGCAGAGCCGCCTCAATCTGCTTGACATCACCTTGGGCTTTCACCAGCGAGAAATCCCACTTCATGACGAAGAATTGATGGTGCAGCGGCGTGGGGTTCTGGCCGATGGCCAGATGCCCAAACAGCGCCTCAAATTGATCGGCCCGGCTCACGTCGTAATAGTGTTCCAGCATGGACAGCAACAGACTTTTGCCGAAGCGGCGCGGGCGGATGAAGATCAGTTGCCGGCCCGCATCTTCGATCTGCGGAATGCGGTCGGTGCGATCCTGGTAGAAATAGCCCTCCTGAATCAGGGTGGCGAAATCACTCAGGCCGTAGGGAAATTTCATGGTGATCGGTTTCCGGTCAGTGAAGCTACTGTTCACCCAGCGCTATTCGGTCAGCCGATTTTGCCTTGCCTTGCCTTGCCTTGCTTACCCAATGGGAGCGGAGAACGGGATCAGGTCTGGTCGGTGCTGGCGATTGAAACGCTGGGTGTAGACGCCGTTCAATTGCCGGACACCTTTGGCAAGATTGCCGTCCGGCGTTTCGACCACCAGATTGATAGTGGTTGTCCATCAAGCAATAGGCATGAATGATGCGGTGGCAATCCTACGCTGCAGTGGACATCACGTCGAGAAACAGGCATCTATCCGCATCATCCAGGACAATCGCTTCCGGCCACCGCCACGGGAGGTGATGTGATACAGCGCACCGGCAAATTCGATTCGTAACGGTCTGGACATATGGGGCAAAGCTAGCGCAGCTCATAGAAAAAAAACAAGACCGGAGAGTAAGCCGGTTCCTTGCCAACGGGTAGGCTGATGTTGGTGTTCTCCGTTGCCGCCTGGTTTCCCGGCGGTGCCACAATATCTCAGCCATACGTCGGTTCGTCCCCGGCTCCTCGCAGAACCGGACTTGGAGAGTTACACCATCCGGCTCCCAGTCTGAGTCTTCCACCAAGGAACGGGATAGAGATCATTGCTCGTTCCTCATCCCATCCACTCCGGACGCCTTCGTTCCGTCCTGGCGCTCGAAGCTTTCGCGCAGCCCTTCGGGATCAAACAGTAGTCCCATCAGGGCATTGAACCGCGTCTGCGGCTCCTGGCGCGCCTTCAGTGTGAAAGGAGCAACGGCGCGGTATCGGCTACCGCCTGGACGAAACTCCCAGCCTCAAGGCCAAGCTGAACGAGTTCAAATGGTGAAACGGGGTCTGGGCTGACGCTTTGTTGCAAGCCATCCAGGAACCCGGATCGGCGAATTTCCCCGAAGCCTGCCCCTGGACGGTATCCGAGATCGTGAATCCGGAGTGGCTGCCAGACCGAACACATCGGCAGACTCAATCATTAACGGTCTGAACATGGGGTGCAACTGGCGCAGACCACGACAAATGACAAGACCTAAGCCCACATTCCTACGGGTTCGGCAAGAATTCACCATCAAGAATCTGCTCCAGCGTATACGGACACAGTTCTGGGAATGCTGAGACCAACAAACCGGTTTCATCACTGGCCGCGAACCGGGCATCCTCATACGCATCCCGGACGCACTCCTCCAGCAGCGATTGAAGACTGGGATTATCCCGAATCAGCTTGGGTATCTTCCGACGCTGTTCGCGTATCGTCCTTAACCAACTCTTGCCGTCGATCTCGCGGCGGTCCAACTGGTAATGCCATTTCAACAAGTGCATGAGCAGCAGTTCAAACCGATTCGTCAATTGACGACGCTCGCTCCGGCCCATGCTTTCGATTTCCTCGATCAAGTGTTCGACATCCAGTTCGGCCAATCGGCCGGCCCGAAGCAACGACGCCTGCTCCTGCGTCCACCCGTAAAAATCCCCCTCATACGGCGCCTTGCCCATGATTATCACCTGAAGATAATCTAACGTTGAAAGAGGTCTTGTTGGATGACTGCACCGCGTTTCTCGAACGGTTTTGTCATATCTGTCAGCTGCCCGCAAGAATCTTGATGACTTTCATCGTTATTACATCAATCCATACTTGGTAGGTAAAGTCGGCAGCTCGCCCTCCATCAGTTCTAGCACTGGGATCAGGAAAGGTAACCTTATAGTGATCATTATCCAGACGTATTTCGAGACGGCCAAGCTTGTCATAATGCTCATAACCCTTAATTGCATTCAGGGCCGCCTGATAGGCATGCGGGCCTGAAATAATCTTTGTTTTCTGCAAGCTTGGCGCAAGATTCATCATGGGATTGGGAACAGGCGTCGCTTTCACCGCTGCTGCCGAGCCACTATCGGCTTCAATTTCCACTACAAGACCTTCAACAGTCGGCTTATCAACGGGACCAAACGGGGTCAAGTGGACGACATAGCGCAGTTCGCCCGGCTCAACGAGAATATTGGCGATGGTATTCCAGTCAAGCTGCTGTGCGCTGATTTTAAGCGCTGATTCCAACGCCTGTCTTGCCTCAATCATGGCGGGTCTTCCCACTATCAGGTTGTTGTGTTGACTCACCGGTTGAACCGTTGCGGTGATTCCTTGAAAAAGGCTGATTGACAACCATATCGAGATGATTAACATTACCTGAATTCTGCAGGCTGGCAATTTTCAATTTGGCGTACTCCTTCTATCACGCCCTCTGGAATGGTAAAGCTGGGCTGGGCTATCTTTAGGATGCCCCATCGGAATCTCCCCACTGCCGCCAGGCGATTCAACATAATCGTATACCACGCCTGGAACATCATCCTGGGTATCTATCCGATTATCGGCGCCGCTGGGTCCAACGCCCCGAGTGGTTCCCGGAGGGTTCGCAGCAGCACGGAATTCCGTTGGAGTGTGGGTATGAAATGAGGCTACCGAATAAGTCGCCCCATCATCGCAGGGCTTGGGACTGGCCGGGGAATCTGCAGGTCGGGAGGGCAACGGGACACTCGCGCCAGCCGTCGGACCGCTCCAGTTTCCCGTTACCGTTCCAGTAAATTCATACTCGTCTGATTGGGTATTAAGCTGTATCCAAAAACCCCGTTCCCGACGCTGATTGGGATTTTCAGTGCAATCATTCAAGGTGTTTCGCCATTCCGTTGAAGTTTCCGCCGCCACTTTGGCATCAGCAACGATTTGCGCATAATTGGGAAATTGTACCTCCACGTCCTTCTCGGCAGTCACATGCTCCTTTCCACAAATCGTCACAACCCCTCTGAGTTTGAATTTTCCGGCAATTTTTGCCTTCCAGGGATTTTCGAGTTTTTGGTTCGACAACACACACCATTGATTGGCCTCTGACTCACGCCTGATTTCAATACGATAGGCGCTCACCGCCACATTGTCTGGCGCAACTTTGATTTCGAGCTTACACTCTCTGTCGTGTTTCAGAGTGAGCTGGTTCTTCTCCACCTCCAGATCGACCGAGGAAGGCGTACAATTCGGGCAGGGCTCTGCCGGAGTATCTGGTTTCTTGGGGGGTGGTTTTTTATCCTCTTCTTCCTTGCCGCCATGCTTTTTATACAGTTCCACCCATTTCTTGCGCAAATCGGCCTGGCTGGGATCCGTCGCTGACAACGGAATCCGTTTGCCGTCCTTCACGAACTCCGGATGTTTGGCGTAGAACTCATCATCCGCCGCCTTGACCGCAGCGCTGTTCAGAGGTCTGCTCAGTCTGCCCATGTCTGCCCCCTCAGCGCCTGCAATTCGCAATTGTCGATCAGGTCCATTTTCGCCGTGCCCGTCAGATCGTCACGCCGCAGAATTTCGCCGATCCAGCGGGTTTCTTCCCGCGTGTCCAGCCGGGTTCCATAGATCACCAGATATTCGATGAAGCGCCGAATATCATCTTCATATTCAATACCATAGATCTCAGCCTTCTTCATGCTGTTTTGCACGACCAGGCGAATTTTTTCGTCAGGCAGATCCTTGGTGCGATCAGGAAACTTTTCCTGGAGGTGCTTGACCATACGCTGTTCGAATCGATCACGCATGTAGGCGCTCAACACATCCATTTGTTCCTGACGAATCGCTAACATTTTTAATCCTCCACAGTTCCTTCGCTCGCCAAATCAAACACAGCCGCCCGCTCGTCAATCAGCTTCTGTTCGTTACGAATCACCAGCATGGCCACCGCCCCTCACCTCACGGAATCTGCTCGGTAAACTGACCAGGGTTGACCACCGAAATCACCCCGGCCCAGGTACACATCAGAGTGGACGTGTTGTTCAGCGCCGGCATGTTGCCCAGCAGCACCGTCGGCGCGCCGGGAACCCACGGCGCCGGCGTCACGGGAATGCAGGGCATGGGCGTCAGCACTCCCATCGCCGCGGCGGTCGCGGAGGCCACCGTGGGATTGGCAATGCTGGTACAGGCCCCGAAAGGCATGATGTTCACCATGGGCACATGGTCCATGATGTTGGCCGCCGGCATATAGCTGGTCATCGTCCGATTGACCGGCAACACCATCAGGGTACTCGGCGCCAGACCGAAACTGCATTGCAACATGGCGCCAGAACAGACGTGTTGTGGCATGTCATCCTCCTGTCAAACGGATTGGAGCGGCGGCAGGACCAGTTCCGTCTGGCTCAGGGCGTTACCCGCGCGGGTGAACCGCAACAGAACTTCCGGCTTTTCTCCCTCCAGGACATACGCACTGACCGGTCCGAAGAGAGTCTCCAGCTCGGCGCCGTTGCACGTCGGCAGATAAACCCGCAGCACCCGTGGATCGTAGTAACGAAAATACAGAGGCTTGCCGTCTGGGGCCGAGACCATCAGGAACTTGCGAAAATGCATCCGCAAGGCGCGCAATCCCTCCCTGGAAAGAACCAGGATTCCCCAATGCTGGCCCCAACCGCCCCGCAAAAACAGGCGGCTGAAGGACGACTCCTCGGGCAGATGCACCAGATAAGGCGCGGTCTGGGCCAACTCGGGATCCAGTTCGCCCCGATACAGGCAGACGTGCTCGACCGCATGTTCGGCCAGCAGGGACAACAAATTCGGAATCGAGGCGCCATCCAGGACCGCGTAAACCCGGGTCTCGCCGTTCTCATAAAGAATCCGGCGCAATGCCTCCAAACGTGCGTCAGCATTCATTTCCCGACCTCCCTAGCCGTCCTGTTGCGCCCGCGATCACCGGGTTTCTTCGCATTTTTCGCAGAACGGCGTACCGTCCCGCGCCGCATTGGCCAGAGTCTGGGCCTGGGGATTCTGGAACCCCCCCACCGACACGGAATCGAGCTGGCGAGCGCTTTTGGCGATCGGGGTCGCCTGGACCTCCGTGACCCCGCCCGGCTCGGCCTGATCCGCTTCCTTGGGCGCTTTCGGGGCCTCGGGCGAACTCCCGGAACCCGAGCCCGCCGAACCCCCACTGTTGATCAGCACCGGCGTGCCCGAGATGGTGACCCCGGCCGGACCCACCACCACAAAGCCGCCGCCCGCTTTCAGGGTAATACTCATGCCAGCTTCGATGATGACATTCATGCCGGCTTTGAGGTGAATCTCCATCCCGGCGTCGAGCGCGTGCTTCATGCCCACTTTTTCTTGCAGATCCATGCCTGTTTCCAGCGAAACCGTGCCATCGATCTTTTCGTTTTGGTCGCCCTTGACCGACAGATGCTTGTCGCCCTTCACCTCTTCGAACTGATCGCAGATGACGATCAGATGCCGGTCTTGGCCCACCCACTCCAAGGTGTCTTTCTTGACTCGGTTGTGCTGATCCTTCTCGGCATGGATGAAGATCTGCTCCTCGCCCTTCTTGTCGTCGAACCGGAATTCGTTGAAGCCGCCGCCGCCCTTGGAGCTGAGCGATTTGAACGTGCTCTTGGTCTGTTCCGCGGGCAGGTCATAAGGCGGCATTGCCTTGCCGTTATAAACCCGTCCCGTGATGATGGGCTGATCCGGATCGCCTTCCAGAAAATCCACGATCACCTCATGGCCGATGCGCGGCAGATACAACGCGCCCCACTTCTTGCCGGCCATGCTCTGGGCCACCCGAATCCAGCAGGAACTGTCCTGATCCGCCTTGCCGTAGCGGTCCCAGTGAAACTGGCATTTGACCCGGCCGTATTGATCCGTATAGATCTCCTCGCCCGACGGGCCGACCACGATCGCGGTCTGCGGCCCCCGCACCACCGGTTTGGGGGTGATCCGCGGCGCCCGATAGGGTTGTTGGGCGTCGATGGCGGTGATCCGCGCCTGGTAGACTTTGGGCGGCGCCTCCGCGCCGGCAACGGTTTCGTAAAAGTCGCCACGCAACTCGTGAATGACGCTCACGATCAGGTACTGGCGGTTCTGTTCGTCGCGCGCGCAATTGGTGAGACCGAACAGACAACCCGCGGCCAGCCCGCGCGCGACGCCCTCGCCCTGGAGAATCTCGTGCTGGGCCAATAATTCTTCCAGGCGAATCCCGGTGTAACTATCACCCTCCGCCTTTTCGCTGTACTCGCCCGGATAGTCGTACATCTCGAAATTATCCATGGCGTGGCCGCCGGGCGTGGCCGCCGGGCGGGTGGCCGCCCGGCTTCTCAATTTCTTGTCCGGCACGATGAAGTCGAAATCGTTCAAGGCATAAGCGCCGGGCTGGACCTGTTTTTCGGCCACCCATTGATAAATATGATCGCGCTCCCGGTTTTCCATGAGATCGGGCGGATAGAAGGGAATTTCATCGTAATTTGGAAAGGGGTCGTGGGAGCCGAGGCCATCGGCCAGCACCAGCATGTGTTTGCCGTTACTATGGGTAAAGTAGTAGTAGATGCCTTCCTGCTCCATCAACCGGCTGACGAAATTGAAATCCGTTTCCCGATATTGCACGCAGTACTCCCAGGTCCGATAGTCGCCGCTGAGAGATTTCTTGAAATCGGTAAAGCCGTGCTCCTGGAAAATCGACTCGATGATCTCGGGAACTTTCTTTTGCTGGAAGATTCGGCAATCGGAGGTCCGGGTCAGGAACCACAGCCAGGGACTGAGCGTGGCCCGGTAAACGCCATAGCTCTCCTCCCGCAGAATGCCCAGGGAGCTGAAGCGGGTGACGAAGCCGTTGAAATAGCGGGTCTCCCCCCCGCGTACTTCCGGCAGCTCCATGCGCACCGTCACATTCTTGCCCAGCATCTCCGCCAGATCGAGGTCGGTCCGCTCGCTGAGCATTTCCAGTTCGAACTCGAACAGCCGCCCGAGCTGCTCGGTGGCGGTCATGCGCTGGAAAACCAGGACATCCTCGCCCAGCGGGGTGTTGACCGCGAAGATCCGATGTTTTTGCGTGATGGCCATATTCTAAACTCCACGCCCGCTGTCACGGACAATGTCCTATTTGAGTGTAGCAGCAAATTCTGGCAAAAAAACGACCGCTGGCCCGTCGCCGCCGCCGTTGGAGTCGCGTTACATGGCGTTCCTAAACCCGTTGCGGAATCGCCGTTGCAAACCACCCCGACACCGCGCCCCCCTCCTGGTCCCATGAGGGGAATTCCTACAACCTGCATGGGACCGCTATACTTCTTCTCACCACCGGATCCCGGAGAACCGCGCCATGCCCAGTCGATTGGAATTCCAGTTCACGCTCCCCCGGGTCTCCACGACCCCAGTCCGCCGGGACCCGGACGCACCGTTACATCTCCTGATTATGGCCGATTTCAGCGGTCGCGGTCATCGAGAAGCGCCGGCCGCCCTGCTGGACCTGACCCAGCGCCCGCTGATGACCGTGGACGCGGACAATTTCAACGCGGTCATGGCCCGGCTGACGCCCAGGTTGCGGCTGCCGCTGGACGCGGAGCGCGGGACGGTTCTTACGCTCGGCTTCAGCCAGCTCGACGACTTTCACCCGGATGCGCTCTATCAACGGCTGGAACTGTTCCAGGTCCTGCGCCGCACCCGCGCCCGCCTGCTCAATCCGGCCAGTTTCGCCCAAGCGGTCACGGAATTAAATGCAACCGCCGTGCCGGTTCTGGAATCAGCTTCGCCCGCGCCAACCGCCACCTCGGAGAGCGAATCGGACCTTCTCGAGCGCCTGTTGGGACGGGCGCCAGCCGCCGCCGCGCCGCCTCGTCCCACCGATCCGGGGGCGACGGCCATCCAAACCTTGTTACAGGCCGTCGTACAACCGCACATCGTGCATAGCGACCCGAGCCAGCCAGCCTGGATCGCGGCGGTGGACGCCGCGAC
>JAWOHQ010000062.1:0-6958 GCA_046485105.1 Candidatus Competibacteraceae bacterium
CGTTCCAATGCCGCGCGGGGTGGGATCGGCACTTGGCGCTGGCGCAACTGCCGTTCGATCCGCACGATGGCGGCATCCAGTTCCCGCCGGGTGATCACATCGCTGTCGACCACCGCCACGATGACGTCCAGAGTCTGACCCGCGCCCTCGGGTCCGGGACCGAACCGCAATTCAGCCTGGCCAGGAACGGACAAGGTAAATAACAACAGGAATAGCATCAGAGGAGAAAGCAGCTTGTTCATGCGTGTCATTGGCAGTGGGAGCTAGTTACGAAGCGTCTGGTAGCCGAGGATGGAACTCTGGAGCAGGCTGTCCAGACCGCCGCCCAGCCGGGACAGACCTTTTAGTTCCAGTTCCAGATAAAAAGCGTTTTGTGAATCGACATCCGTCGGACTGTCGCGATACTGGCGCGTGACGGCTCGCAACGCCCAGCAGCAATCCTCGTACTCAAAGCCGGCCAGGGTTTCCAGATTGCGATCCAGGTTCAAGGCCCGGTTCCAGCGGGCCATGATCCGCCATTGCGCGCTCAGCGGCCACAGCAGCGACACGTCGACGGAGTGAATCTGATCGTTCAGATCCAGGTTGGACTGGTCGCGATCCAGCAGATACGATACGTTGACCAGTTGTCGAGGGTTGGCGAAATAGCGCAGATCGAATCCGGTGCGCAACAGGTCGCTGTTATCCGGTTCCAGTTGCGCGCCCCCTTGCAGCGACCAGCGCGACGACAGATTCACCTGTCCCTGAGCGATCAATCCCGAATTGTCGGTGGTTTCGGGCGGCGCGTCGGGTTCGAGCATCACCTGACGGTTCGCGAAATACTGGATCTGGCCGACGCTGGCGCGCAACCGTTCGCGGCCGCTCGGCCCATCGATCACCCGGGTGGTCAGCGCGGCAGTCACCTGGTTGGCGTCGCCCAGTCGATCGGCTCCGACGAAGCGGTTACGCCGGAACAGCCAGTCGAAGTCACGATCCATCAGCGCGCTGTCGAAGAGCGGAAGATCGTCCTGATTCCGTTCGGGCACGTAGAGGTAGAACAGGCGCGGCTCCAGGGTCTGGATTCCGGACGCCAATCCCAGCCAGTCGGCGCTCATGGGCCGTTCGAAAATCAGACCGCCGTCCACGTCGAGCACCGGCGCGGCGCGCGACGGACTGTCGCTGGCCCCCGGCGCGGTATCCTCCAGCCAATAGCCGGTGTAGCGAAACCCGGCCCGTGGTTTGAGATAGGCCCCCGGCTGCTCCAGCGCCCAACCCACGGTCGGCCACAGGTCCAACCGGGCGCCGGTCACCACATCCGTCTGGTGGAAGTAGGTCAGTTCACCACGTAACTGATAGCTCAAGCCGCCAGCTCCCGATGGCTGCTCCCCGCTGAAGATCAGTTGCGGCAGGCGTTCGTAGGGATCACCGGTGACGGCGAACAACGCCGGGGTCAGAATCTGGTAGCCTTGCGCCCGCGCCAGCGCCTGCCAGCCGTCGCCGTAATAGCGAGCGTCCAGACGCCGCTCCAGGTAGTTGTCGGTTAGGAAATCCAGGTTGTTGCTCAAATCCCGGAGATAGTCGTCGTCCGAGACATATTCGTAGCGGAGATCGGTGTAGAGATTCGGCAGCGGCACGGCGCGATCGCGGACGTTGAACGAGCCGCGGTCGCCGCCATACCGCCGGTCGTCCGGGATATACTCGACGTCCAATTCCCCCCGACGCCCAGGTTCGAGGTAGCGGTACTCGGCGCCCAATAAAATCCCGCGTGAGGTCATCCAGCGCGGGGTCAAGGTCAGGTCGCGATTCGGCGCGATGTTCCAGTAATAGGGAATGGCCAGGTCGAGACCGGTTTGGCTGTTATAACCTTGGCGCGGGAACAGGAACCCGGATTGCCGCTCCTCGGTGATGGGAAAAGACAGGTACGGAAAGTAGAAGAGCGGCCAGTCGCGAAAGGCCAGCACCAAGTGACTGGCCGAACCGCGGCCGGTCTCATGATTCAACTTCATCTCGCGAGCCCGCAGTTGCCAGTCTTCCCGGCCACGCGGGCACGTCGAATAGGTGGCACCGGTCAGCCAACTGCGCTGCTGGCGCCGGTCCACCCGGACCTCTTCCGCGGAACCTTGGGCGTTGCGGCTCGCCAGATAGTAATCGACCTCCCGGAACCGGCCAGTCTCGGCGTTCAGATCGACTTCCGCCTCCTGACCGCGCAGGGCCTGCCGGGGGTCGCCGTAGACGAATTCGCCCTCAGCCCGGGCGCGATTGGCTGGGCGGTCGAGGGTGACTCGTTCGGCGCGCAGCCGCTGGTCGCCGCGCGCCAAGCTGACGTTGCCTTCCAGCAACGACGCAGTGGGGGAAGATTCGACCTGGTCGGCCTCGGCCTGAAGCGGCTGTTGGGCGACGGGCGGGGCGCCTGGAGTCGTCGGGACGATCTCCAGGGCCAGTTCGTCGGGTTCGCACCACGCCCAAGGGTCGAGCCAGTTGGCGGATTGGGCCTGGACGCCGGTCAGCGGCCACCAGACCAGAGCGGCGCCCAGCAAGAGCATTCGAGCATTCAACGTCACGGAACGGGATTTTACGCAGGAATGAAAGTGGCCTAACATCGCATAGATTGCGAGTTGCCGCAATCCGGGAAGGCCGCCTTGGCAGCGGCTTCAGGGAAATCATGCTTCCACATTGGCGAGGATGAATGGGGTGACCGACCGCGAACGATTGATGCGGGAATGGCTGGACGTGGTGTTGCCGGCAGCGCCGGCGCGGATGGCGCCGGCCTCCAGCGATGCCAGTTTCCGCCGCTATTTCCGGATCTGGGGCGACGATGGCCAGACCCGCATCGTCATGGACGCCCCGCCGGAGCAGGAAGACTGCCGGCCGTTTGTCGCCATCGCCCAGGCCCTGCGCGATCTGGGGTTGAACGCGCCCGAGGTCCTGGCTGGCGATCTGGACTGGGGGTTGTTGCTGCTGACCGATCTCGGCAGCCGGCAGTATTTGGCGGAACTCGACGCACGCAGCGCGCCTGCGCTCTACGGGGATGCCCTGGACGCGCTGGCCCGCCTGCAACTCGGCGGCGATCCCGGCTCCCCGCTGCTGCCGCCCTATGATTCGGCGCTGCTGCATCGGGAGATGGATCTGTTCCGCTCCTGGTTTCTGGGCTGCCTGCTTGGTCTGGAATTGCGCGAGGAGGAACACCAGACCCTCGATCACGCCTTCGCCCTGCTGGCCGATAACGCGTTGGAGCAGCCGCGGGTATGGGTCCACCGCGATTACCACTCGCGCAACCTGATGGTCACCGACCCGGACAACCCCGGCGTACTGGATTTTCAGGACGCGGTAGTGGGGGCGGTGACCTACGACCTGGTTTCGCTGCTGCGCGACTGCTATATCGCCTGGCCGCGTGCGCGGGTCGCGGGGTGGGCGCTGGACCATCGGGCGCGATTGCGGGCCGGGGGCATGAGCGGACTGGACGATGCCGAGCAATTCCTGCGCTGGTTCGATCTGATGGGCGTACAGCGTCATCTCAAGGCTATCGGTATTTTCACCCGCCTCAACCTGCGCGACGGCAAACCTGGCTATCTGCGTGATATTCCCCGCACCCTGGGGTACGTCCTGGAAGCGACGGACCGCTATCCGGAACTGGCCGGGCTGCGCGAGCTCCTGTTGACCCGGGACGTGGTCCACTGGCGACCCGTGTCGTGAAGGCGATGATCCTGGCCGCCGGGCGCGGCGAGCGGATGCGGCCGCTGACCGACCACATCCCCAAGCCTTTGTTGCCGGTGGCCGGCCAGCCGTTGGTCGTCCACCATCTCCAGGCCCTGCGGGCGGCGGGCATCAGCGATCTGGTGATCAACACCGGTCATCTGGGCGAACAATTGCCAGCGGCGCTGGGCGATGGCCGCGACTGGGGTGTCCGCATCACTTGGTCCTCGGAACCGCCGGAAGCGTTGGAAACCGGCGGCGGCATTTTTCAGGCGCTGCCGCTGCTCGACACGGAACCATTCCTGGTGGTCAACGGCGATATCTGGACCGACTACCCCTTTGCCGGCCTGACGACCGCAATACACGGTCTGGCGCATCTGGTGCTGGTGAACAATCCCCCCCATCACCCCGCCGGGGATTTCTCCCTGGCGGCGGATGGCCAAGTCGCGGAGACTGGCGCGGCGCGGCTGACCTATAGCGGCATCAGCGTCCTACGACCGGAACTGTTCGCTGGCTGCGCGCCGGGCCGGTTTCCCTTGGGACCGCTGCTGCGCCGGGCGATGGCGGCGGGACAGGTGACCGGCGAGTATTATCCCGGCGGCTGGCGGGATATCGGCACCCCGCAACGGTTGGCGGAACTGGATCATGTGTTGCGGGAGTCGAACGAACGATACCGAACCGCGAACCCACCACTCGGAGACTGACCTTCATGGCTACCGCTTACGCCCTGCACCTGCTGTTCGTCGTCGTCTGGATCGGCGGCCTGATCTTCCTGCAACTGGCGCTGTGGCCCGCGACGAGCGCGCACCTGCCAGAACCGTCCGTTCGCATCCGGCTGCTGACTGCCGCTTTGGAGCGCTTCCTGTGGTTGGGATGGGCGGCGGCCCTCATCCTGCCGATCACCGGTTTTTGGTTGATCGGCGTGTACGGCGGCATGGCTCGCCTGGGCTGGCATATTCACCTGATGACCGGCGTGGGACTGCTGATGGTCCTGCTCCATCTGGCGCTGTATCTGGCGGCGTTTCTGCCCTTGCGGCGCGCGGTCGCCGCCGGCGAGTGGGACAGCGCCGGGCGACGGTTGGGATGGGTTCGCTGGCTGACGTGGCTGCTGCTGTTGGCGGGTGTGCTGGTGATTCTGATCACCGGTCTCGGCGCTCGCGGCGGTCTGTAGGAGCGCCACTCCGCGTTATTCTCTGTCCGTCGCCGTCCCCGAGGTTTGCCACGGTTCCTTCGATCCACTCTTCCACTTCCTGAATCAGGTCCTGCGGCGAGCGGTCGTCGCTCTCCAGCAAGGGGCCAAACACGACCTGGATGGTGCCAGGCTGCTTGAGAAACCGTCCGCGCGGCCAGAATTCGCCGGAGTTGAGCGCCACCGGGAGAATCGGACAGCCACTGTGCGCCGCCAGCACCGCCCCGCCCAAACCATACCGCTGGCGGGCGCCAGGCGCGGTTCGAGTACCTTCGGGAAAGATCAAAACCCACTGCCCTTGGCGCAGATGGGCTATCCCCTTGCGGATCACTTGCCTGACCGCCGCCGCCCCCGACTGGCGGTCGATGGCGATCGGCCGCAGCAAGGCCAACCCCCAGCCGAAGAAGGGTACCCAGAGTAGTTCGCGCTTGACCACCCAGGCCACCGGCGGCAGAAACTGATGCAGGAATAGCGTCTCCCAGGTGGACTGGTGTTTGGCCATAACCACCACCGGTCGGTCGGGAAGATGCTCGGTACCGCTGAGTTGGTAGTCGATCCGGCAGGTGACGCGCAGCCACCAGACATTGAATCGAGTCCATTGTTGAGAGAGTCGGTAGCGCCAGACAAAAGGCAGGGGAGCGCTCAGCGTCATCACTAGTCCCCAAATCCCGGTCGAGAGCGCCATGCCGAGCGAAAACAGCAGCGAGCGCGCCAGCAGGATCAGGTCGAAGGATTTAGCGGTGGTTTGAAGGGTGGGCATGGGAAGGCTTCAGTGCTCGTTCGCGAAGCATCGAGCAGGTAGTTGGCCACGGCGGCCAGATCGTCGAACACCAGAACATTGGCGCAGCTTTCCGCCTCCCGGGCCAAGGTCGCGGCGCCTTTGCCGGTCCGCACCAGCAACGGCCAGGCGCTGGCCGCCCGGGCCGCTCGGATATCGCGCACGCTGTCGCCGACCACCGGCACTCCTTGCAGGCCGCGTTTCAGGCGCCGGCCAATTTCCAGCAACATGCCGGGATTCGGCTTGCGGTAGAGGTTGGCTTCATCCACGTCCGGGCAGAAAAACACCGCATCGATGGAACCGCCGGATTCCCGCACCATCCGGAACATCTTGCGATGGATCATGTTCAGCATTTCCAGATCGAATAGCCCCCGGCCGACCCCGGACTGATTGGTGGCGATCACCACCCGGTAGCCAGCCTGATGCAGGCGGGCAATCGCTTCCAGACTGCCTGGAATCGGCGCCCATTCATCGGGAGATTTAACGAAGGCATCAGAATCCTCGTTGATGACGCCGTCGCGATCCAGAATGATCAAATTCATGGTGGTTGGGTGGATTGCGTTCCGCTGCATGGCGGGTTCCATGGTTTCACGTGAAACATTGGTTCTGGTTCCACGTGAAACATTCACCCGCCCATGGCCTGATTCCACGTGAAACATCGACAAAGTTCATGGTTTCACGGGAAACATTCGCCGGTCCATGACTTGGTTTCACGGGAAACATCCCTTGGCGTCTCAGTCCTGCAATCGCGAAAAATCCGCTACCCGCAGGAACAGACTGCTGAGTTCGTTCAGCAGGGCGAGGCGATTATCGCGCAGCGCCGGATCTTCAGCCATCACCAACACTTGGTCGAAGAAAGCATCCACGGGTTCGCGGAGACCCGCCAGCCGGTTCAGGGCTTCCCCATACAGGCCGGTTTCCATGAGCGGCAGCACCTCGGAGGACAGCTCCGCCAACCGCGCCGCCAGCGCCTGTTCGGCATCCTCAACCAGCAGATCGAGCCGCACCTCGAACGGCAAAGTCGTTTCCACTTTTCTGAGGATGTTGCGAATCCGCTTGTTGGCGGCGGCGAGGCGGGCGGCTTCCGGCAAGGCCCGGAACGCTCCGACCGCGCGCACCCGTCGATCGAAATCCAGCGGTCGGGGCGGCCGGCATTCCAGCACCGCCTCAAACGTATCCGGACGCACGCCCTGATCCAGATAATAGCCGCGCAGCCGATCCAGGATGAAACTCAGGACCGTCTCGACCACGGCATCGGCGCGCAGGGCTGGCGCGAACTGGGCGGCGGCCTGTTCCAGGAGCGCTGGCAGGCTCAAATCCAG
>JAWOHQ010000131.1:0-7990 GCA_046485105.1 Candidatus Competibacteraceae bacterium
GGAAGACAGCCATTCCCGTTCGTCCCTGGCAGGATCGGGAAGCAAGGGACGCCTGGCCGCCCCTCAACTTCAAGCGCACCGGTTGCATCGATTCGAGCCTGATCCAGACGCATAGGTTCATCCCGTCGAGAGTTCCCTCGTGACCGTAGCGGAAGTCCTTGCCGCGCGGCACCGGAGCCCCGTCCAGTTCCAGCGTCACCTCCGAATTGCCGAAGTTCGTCAATACGAGCGGAATGTTCACCACCGGCGACTCGTTGCTGGCGGCGATCACCAGTTCGATCGGCTGCCTGACCGGTGCCTTGCAGGCTAGTTGGTAACATCGCTGACCAAGAGAGTATTTTTCAGGGGTCACGCCGCCGGACTCGACCGCAATCACGGGCGGGCGGCTCCATGAGCGGGCCAGCGGGGCCAATGCCCCGGCGCTCCGGTCGGTCGTCATTCCTAACAACCATATCTGCCTGAGGGAGTTCTCCGTGCGTTCGTTCAGCGCGTGTTGGGTGGTATAGGTGTTGCCCGATACCGAGGTGCTCGATGGCCGGCCGTCCACCATGTAGATTTGTTTGCCGTCGGAGGGGATTGCCGATACCGGCCAGTGGTTCCACCAAAAGAAACAATGCGGCCAGGGCTTGCCATTGCCCTCCAGAGCCACCTTCGCCATCTCCGGATGCAGGATCATGAAAGGCTTGGCGGTGGCTTTGATGTTGTATTTGAGAATCGAGGCATTTTCAATGTTCCTGCCCGTGGGCATGCCGGTCTCGGCCCAATCGAGCTTGGATTCGTCACCGTCGAGGTTGGCGAGGGTGATCGCCTCTTTGTCCAGCACTTCGGCCGGTGTCATGCCAATCGGGATGATGAAGTTGTCCTGCTCGTAAGTGTGCCTGCTGTTTGGTCGCGGACACCAGTGAACGAGTTCCCGGGCCGCCACGCCATCCGGATAGATCGTCAGATACTCGTCGCACCAATCACCCCAGCCGGTCACGGGATCCACATGGGCCAACCCGTATTCGATGTTGCATGGCGCGTGCCGCCAATGGATGCGCACACGGGCGTCGCTGCTCTCGAGGATGCGGACATGCGAGTAGCGGCACTGCCGGTCCATCATCGCTTCATGACAGCCGAGCGGGCCCGAGGTTTCCACCGCCTCCCACATCAGGCCGATGTCATTTTCCGCATACCACACCGGGTAGTGGTTGATTCCATTCCAGAAAACCAGCTTGAAGGCGTGTTCGTCGAAGCGGACCACCACATCCTGCTGCGGTCCAAAAGGCCGCGGCCGGTCATAGTCCGGATCGTATTTCAAACGCGTGTGGTATGCCCCGAATTTTCCGGGTCCGGCCGGACCGGTTGGGATCTTACGAAACTCCAGGGGCTTGGCGACGCGCGGTTTGACCTCACGAAATGCCCCATCCACTTGTGCAGCCGACAAGGCGTGGTCATGGACCTTGATTTCGTCGAACAGTCCGTCGAACGAGTAGTTGAACGGGTTGGTGTTCTTTGGTCGTTCGGTATGGGTCGGTCGCATGGGCCGGGGATCACGGCCTATTCGCAATTCCGCGTTCGCGGCCGGGGTCATCTCACCTTGAACCGCAGTCTTGGCCAACAGCTTCCCGTCGAGATATATCTTGATTCCCGCGGACGGTTCGAAAGTTCCGACCACATGCGACCACCGGAGCAAGGGAATCGTCGGTTTGCCGGTGTTGTCACCGAACGGCTCGGGCGGCCCTGGCTTACCCGGCCCGAAGACGGATTCGGATGGCCGATGCCGGCGGCTGTGCAGATGGCTCGCGCCAAAGCGACGGCCGAGCAGGGGTAGCGGCAACGGTGGGTGGAATGGTGGATACATCTTGCCACCGAGCGCCGAGTAGGGCTGGTAGGCGAGTTCGGGGCGCGCGAACAGAGCGCCGGCCAAGGCCGAGCGCTTGGATAGAGATTCCGCGCTTTCCTGTAGATTGACCATATACGGGATGCGCAAGCCTCGATGATCGGTGGCGATGCCGACTTGGCGCAGCACAACTCCCAATCGGTTCAGCAGGCGGGCGAAGGCCTCGGTCACCAGCAGATAGCAGTGGTCGACACAGCTCTGGAGGCCGTAGATCACGACGGTCCGGATCAAGCCGAGCAGAACCTGCGATTCGCGGTCTCCGGCGACGTGGCCGAAGTTCCGATTCAGATGGGCGTTCACCTCATGAGGATCCGGCGAGCGGATCACGCAGATTCGGGAAATCTCGGCGAGGGCGCGGCGGCGCACGTGATCCGCGTGGCCCGGCGTCAGACAGTGCAGGGTCTCGAGCGGAAAGTTGGCGGAATAGGGAAGCACCAGTCGCATGGCGGCGACCCAGGCTCCCGAGTTGCGCTGCCGGACGATGAACTGCGCGGCATGGGGGTCCCACCGGTCGGATTCTTCGCCAAACGGGAAGAAGGTGGGATTTTCGAATTGTTGCTCCAGGCAGTAAACCTGGTAGCGGATTTTCCGATGAATGACGCGACTGACTTCGGTGTCGGCCAGAATCACTTCGAAGGCCTCGTCGAAAGACCGATGAGCGTTGGTCTTGGGTTTCAGATGCAAGGGCAAGGGAATCCCCCCGGAAGTTAATCTTGGCGTGCGGATGTACAACAGATTATTGTCGTATCGCAATCGATTGTTGTAATATTACAACAGCCTTGGTAGACGCCGCGCATTGTCGCAAAGAATAACTTCACCTTGCTAGATGAAAAGCACGAACACACTTTAACTGAAATACTGGTGTGTTTTGTAACCTAACTGTATGCTTTGTAAGCTATTTGTGTAGTTATTCAGAAAAAATATTGGGAACAAGCCTCGGTTGGCTAATCTTGACACTGTGCAAATTATACTAAGCATATTTCATACCATAACTTATATCTTTATATTTTATAAAGAGATATCCGAATACCCAGCTTATGCGAGAAACGAGACTGTAAAAAATCCTGACAACCCCCGATGGGTTGATCGCGGGCGTTGCGGGGAGATGCGAGGGCCAGATGGCGGTTATTCGGACTGTATCTCGATAAAAACTGATTGTTTATCAAAGATAATTTAGCCTTGGCGCGTTCGGCCCGGTCGAGTCCGGAGCAAATCCGGAGTGTAAAAAATCCTGACAATCCTTCGCTTTCAGTCGTGGCGCGCGCCCTCGAATCGGCGGAAAAAAGGGCGCGCCAATGCGTTGCCCGCCGCAATCGCCCGGCGGAAACCACGCCGAAACCGCCATCAGGCGGCTTTGGAAGCGGCTTTTGGGCATATGCCCAAGGATTGTCAGGATTTTTTACAGTTTCTCCCGACCGACCCTAAAGTCGCCACGCTCCCAGTCGGGATATGCATTAGAATGCCCGCCGGTGATCGTCCAACGATCCAATCAATTCCCGGCGGCGCTCCAAGATTCACGCCGCGCCGTCCGGCGGATGTCCCGGATTCGCCACGGCGCTCCAGGGCGTTGCGTCAGTCTGGTTCTCTGGTTTTCGCTATCAGGTAGGGTATGAAAGAAATCATCATGAAGGCTCTGCTGCAAAATCCCGGCGCCGCCTCGCTGGCGCTGTTCGCCCGGGAAATCCTGGCCAATCCGCGCGCCATGGGCGCGGCCTGTCCCAGCGCGCCGCTGCTGGCCAGCAGCATGGCCGCGCGGGTGCCGCTGGACCGGGAGGGCCTGGTGGTGGAGCTGGGAGGAGGGACCGGCGCGGTGACCACTGCCCTGCTCGAGCACGGCGTACCGGCGTGGAAATTGGTGGTGGTGGAACGCTCGCCGACCCTGGCCCACCATTTGCGCCAGCGCTTCCCGCAGTTGCGGATCTTGCAGGGCAACGCCGCGCATCTGACTTACCTGCTCGGCGACGATGCCGCGGGGCGGATCGACAGCATCGTGTCCAGTCTGCCGCTGCGCTCCTTGCATCCGGCCACCACTCGCGCCATCGGCCATCAGTTCGAGACCCTGCTCGAAGCGGGCGGCCTGCTGATCCAGTACACCTACGACCTGCGGGGCACGCATCCCCGCCTGCTGCCTTCTTTTCGCCGGGTATCCAGCAAGATCGTCTGGGGCAATCTGCCGCCGGCGCGGGTGGAGGTGTTCGAGCGGGTCTAAGAGGCGTTTTTGTACAGCCTCTAAGCGAGACGACGGGGCTGAACGACCTCAACGCGGGCCGCGCGCGCGCTCCCGGGCCTGTTCGGCCTGAATCGCGGTCAGGGCGATGGTGAACACGATATCCTCCACCAGCGCGCCGCGCGACAGATCGTTCACCGGTTTGCGCAATCCTTGCAGCATCGGGCCGATGCTGATGACCTCGGCGCTGCGCTGCACCGCCTTGTAAGTGGTGTTGCCGGTGTTGAGGTCGGGGAAGATGAACACCGTGGCCCGGCCGGCCACCTGACTTTCCGGCGCCTTGCTTTGCGCCACCGCCTTGATCGCCGCCGCGTCGTACTGTAACGGACCGTCGATCAGCAGGACCGGGCGCCGCTCGCGGGCGATCCGGGTCGCTTCCTTGACCTTCTCCACGTCGCTGCCGCTGCCGGAGGCGCCGGTGCTGTAGCTCAACATCGCCACCCGGGGAGTAATACCGAAGGCTTGGGCCGACTCGGCGCTTTGAATGGCGATATCGGCCAGTTCCTCAGCGTTGGGATCGATGTTGATCGCGCAGTCGCCGTAGACCAGCACCTGTTCCGGCAGGCACATGAAGAAAATCGACGAAACCAGGCGGACGTCGGGCGCGGTCTTGATCAGTTGCAGGGCGGGACGGATGGTGTTGGCGGTGGTGTGGACCGCGCCGGAAACCAGCCCGTCCACTTCGTCCAGGTGCAGCATCAGGGTGCCCAGCACCACGGGATCGTGCAGTTGTTCCTCGGCCAAGCCTGGCGTCAGACCCTTGTGCTGGCGCAATTCCACCATCGCGTCGATGTAGCGCTGGCCGATTTGGGTGGGATCGATGATCTCGATGTCCGGCGGGATGGCCATGCCGCGCCGGGCCGACAAGCGGTGCATGCGGCCGGCGTCGCCCAGGAGCACGCAGCGGGCGATGCCGCGCTGATGGCAGGTGATCGCCGCCTCGATGGTGCGCGGTTCGTTGCCCTCGGGCAGGACGATGCGCTGGTTGGCGCGACGGGCGCGGTCGACCAACATGTGCTGGAAAGCGGGTGGACTGAGTCGCCGCTCCTCGATGGAGGTCAGCAACGGTTCCTTCCAGTCCAAATTGATGTGCGCGGCCACGGCTTCCACGGCCCGTTGCATCCGGTCGCGGTCGTCGAGCGGGATTTCCAGGTTGATATAAGGCAGGTAGAGCACCGATTGCATGGTGCTGTAGTTGATCGTCAGCACCGGCAATCCGGTGTCGAGCGCCGGGCCGCACAGCTTCCAGATCCGCGGGTCGGGTTTGATGCCGCCGGTCAGCAACACGGCGGCGACGTGGGCGCCGCTCATCGCCGCCATGCAGACCGCCAGCAGCAGGTCGTCCCGGTCGCCGGGCATGATCACCAACGCTCCGGGCCGGAATTCCTGGCAACTGTTGGCCAGGGTGCGGGCGCCCAGGGCGACGTGGGTGACCCGCCGGTCCAGATGACCTTCGTTCAGGGGCTGAGCGTCGATCATGTGCATGAGGTCCCGCACCCGAGGCGCGATCAATTCACGCTCCCAGGGAACGCAACCCAACAGCTTGAAAGTTTCCGGCCAGTGCCGGGCGCATTCGGCGCGGAACTCAGCCTCGTGCCCGGGGTTTTGACTGCTCTCGGCGCGGCTGAAATCGAAACGGACGTGGCCGGTGGGATCCACGGGCGCATCGATCTGGTTGAGGATGCAGCCGAGCATCCGTTCGTGGCGGATGCCGCCGTAGGCCCGGGCGACCACTTCCACGGTTTCGGCGATCTGGCGCGGGGTATCGCGGCCGGGTGAAGCGACGATGATGACCTTCGCGTCCAGAGTCTGCGCCATCCGGGCGTTGAGGCGGGTGCCGTAAGGCTGTTCGTCGGTGTCCATCAACCCTTCGACGATGACCACGCTGGCGTTATAGGCGGCCTGTTCGTAGCGGGTGACCACTTCCTCCAATAACACGTTCTCGCGATCCTGCCCCAGCAGGCGTTCGGTCTCGTTGACGGGAACCGGCTCGGGCGGATTCAGGCGGGTGACGATTCGCGCCAGTCGGGTCGAGCGCTCCGGGCCGGTGTCAGTGGCGTGCGGCTGGCTGATGGGTTTGCAGAAGCCGACCGGAATACCCTCGCGGTCGAGCGCGTGGACCAGGCTGAGGGCGACGGTGGTCAGCCCGACCCGTTGCTCGGTGGGGACGACAAGAATGGCGGTGGTCATGGCCGTTCACTCGTGAGTACGTGATGTTGCAGTGCAGCGTAGCATACAAGGGAACGGGGAACGGGGAAAGGGGTGAGCTTTAACCTTTAACCTTCATCCAGCCGCGCCGCGAGCGCGCGCAATTCGGGAGCGACTTCCACCGGGTAGGGCAGCGCGGGTTGCAGCTCGCGCAGGGCGGGGGGCAGTGCCGCCAGTTGCGCCCAGACCCGGTCGCGCGCGATGGCCAGCGGTTCCGGGACTTGTATTCGTCGGCCGTTTCCCATCACCTGGACCAACAAGGGTTCGCCAGGTTGCGGCGCGTCTTCCAGACCCAGAACGTCCCCACTGAAGACGCCATCCGCCGCCGTGCGCCGGTACACCTGCTTGCGGCCGGGCCAGGTGGCTTTACCCTCGGAACGCTTGCGCCGGGGGCGACCGGCGTACTCCTGGAGCTTGTAGACCATGTCCAGGGTCGGCGCATCGGTGGAGGCGTCCAGCCGGGTGCCGATGCCAAAGCCATTGTAGGGCGCGCCGGCGTCCAGCAACTCGCCGAGCCGATACTCGTCGAGATCGCCGCTGCCAAACAGGGTCACCTGGGTCAAGCCACCCTCGTCCAGAATGCGCCTTACCTTCCGGGCGTGTTCGGCCAGATCGCCGCTGTCGATCCGCGCGCCCTTGATCTGAATGCCCGCCGCTTGCAGGCGGGGCGCCAACGCGACCAGTTTGTGGGCGGCGGCCTCGGTGTCGTAGGTGTCGAGCAACAACACCACGTTACCGGGCTGGGCGGCGGCGAAGTGTTGGAACGCCTCTTCCTCGCGGTCGTGAGCCTGGATCAGGGAGTGAGCCATGGTCCCGAACAGGGGAATGCCGAAGCGCATCCCGGCCAGCACGGTGGCGGTGCCGGCGAAGCCGGCCAGCCAGGCCGCGCGGGCGGCCAGCAGGGCCGCCTCGGCGCCGTGGGCGCGGCGCATCCCGAAATCCACCAGCAGTTGCTCGGGCGCGGCCAGCACGCAGCGGGCGGCCTTGGCGGCGATCAGGGTTTGGAAGTGGATCAAGTTGATCAACCGGCTTTCCACCAGTTGCGCCTCCGACAGGGGTGCGGTGACGCGCAGGATCGGCTCGTTGGCGAAGAAAATCGTGCCTTCCGGAAGGGCGTGGACCGTCCCGGTGAAACGGAGGGTTTCCAGCATCGCCACAAAGGACGGACTGAAGCGGCCGCTGTTGGTCAGCCAGTCCAGTTCCGTGGCGGTGAAGCACAAGGTTTCCAGATACTCCAGCGCCTGCTCCAGACCGGCGGCGATCAGGAAGTTGCGCTCCGGGGGCAGGCGGCGGACGAACAGCTCGAACACGGCGGTTTCCCGCATCTGTTCGGCGTGGTACGTCTGCAGCATGGTGAGCTGATACAAATCGGTCAGCAATACGCTGTCGGCGCTCGGCATGTAAATATCCTTAGAGATCAACTATTAAACTTAAAACTTAAAACTTCAATCATCACACAAGGCCAGCGTCCGGATCAGATCCGAGAGCGATCCAGCCTGGAGTTTTTCCATGACCCGCTTGCGATGGATTTCCACGGTGGACAGGCTGATGCCCAGTTCGGCGGCGATGACTTTGTTGTACTGTCCGGTCGCTACCCGCTCCAGAACCTCCCGCTCGCGCGGGGACAGCAGGGCCATGCGTTCCAGCGCCGCGGTGCGCCGAACCTGACGGCG
>JAWOHQ010000268.1:0-13289 GCA_046485105.1 Candidatus Competibacteraceae bacterium
AGCCGGATGTGGCGGTATTCGGTGAGAAAGATTGGCAGCAACTGGTGGTGATCCGCCGGATGGCAGCCGATCTGGATCTGCCGGTCGAGATCGTCGGCGTACCGACCGTGCGAGAAGCCGACGGGCTGGCGATGAGTTCGCGCAACCGGTACCTGACGCCGGAGGAGCGGAGCCGCGCCCCCGCGCTGTACGCCACGCTGACGGCGTGCGCGGCGCGGTTGCGAGCTGGCGAGCGCGACTGCGCGGCTTTGGCGGTCGCTGCCCAGACGCGCTTGACGGGAGCTGGGTTCCGCCCGGATTACTTCGAAATCCGTCGCGCCGACGACTTGCAGCCGCCCACCGCTGAAGACCGGGAACTGCGAATTCTGGCGGCGGCCTGGCTGGGTCGGGCGCGGCTGATCGACAATCTGCCAGTCGCTCTGGATGGGTCGCGCTAACGTGTAGATAGAACCTGTAGATAGCGGGTGGGCCGTGCGCGATTCGAACGGGGCGAAATAACTTGACGAGGGAATACCCGCCCGCGAGGGAGGGGAGCTTCCAGCCGCCCCAATTCACCCATCCAGGTCGACGCCCAGTTCCCGCAAGCGTTGCGCCAGCCGCTCGGCCCGCTGCCGTTCCTGGTCGGCCCGTTGCCGCTCCTGTTCGGCGCGTTGCCGCTCCTGTTCGGTGCGTTGCCGTTCTTGATCGATTTGCAACTGCGCTTGTTCGGCGCGTTGTCGTTCCCGCAGCGCCACTTCCGCGGGCCCCAACACCAGGGTCCCATCCGCCTCAAAGTACCGCAGTTGCCCGTCCACCACCCCCAGGTGCAACTCCAACATATCGCTCCATCGCCAGCCTCGCTCGTCCGCCGGGATCGCCTGATACCACCCACTGGTCAACCGAAATCCGGCGAATTCCCCGGTGATCGGCGAAAACCAGAAATACTCCGGCGTGTGGAAAATCGTTTGATACAGGCGCTTCTTCTCCATTCGATCCACCTCGGCGGTGGAGTCGGACAGCAGTTCGACGATCAAATCCGGGTAGCGTCCTCCCTCTTCCCACACCACCCAGGACGTGCGCGGCCGGGGATCCACCTCTCGCACCAGAAAGAAATCCGGCCCGCGAAAACGCCGGACCCGCAGTTGTTCGAGCGCGTAGTACACGGTCAGGTTGGCGCCGATGAAGAAATCGGCGCGGTCCCGCCAGTACCATTCCAGATGACTGACCAGCAGGGCCAGTTGTTGATAGTGTTGGGTGCTTTCCATTTCCGGTTCATCGCTGAGCAGCTCGCGGGCGTCCGGCATCCGCTCCGCCAGTTGTTGCGCGGTTACCGTCATCGTCACACCTCCAAAATCACGCCCCGGTCGAGAGGCGTTATAGGCAGGCAGGCCCGGCCCCTCTCCCGCTTGCGGGAGAGGGGCGCGAAAGTTACGAAAAGAGCGCTCGGTTGCGGGTCGAAGTGAAGGCGCTTCAGACCGTGAAGCTTTCGCCGCAGCCGCAGACTTCCTTGACGTTGGGATTGCGGAAGCGGAAGCCTTCGTTCAATCCCTCCTTGGCGTAATCCAGTTCGATGCCGTCCAGATACGGCAGGTTCTTGGCGCTGACCACGACCTTGACGCCCTGGGATTCGAAAATCTGGTCGTCGGGGTTGATCTGCTCGGCCAGTTCAACGACGTACATGTGGCCGGAACAGCCGGTATTGCGCACGCCCAGCCGGAGTCCTTGGGCCTGTTCCTTCTTGTTCAGAAAAGACTGGGCGCGGGCGGCGGCTTTTTCGGTCAGGGTGATCGACATAAAAATATCCTCCAGGGAAGGGTTCAGCGTTAGGTGGAAAAACGAGTCAGCATCGGGGGCTGTTGGGTCGCGTGAGTACGTAGCGCCGTCTTCAGGGCGGTTTCGGCCAGCACCGCGCACGCCAGTTTGGCGGGCGGCACTTCAAGTTTTTCCAGTAATTCATGATGCCGGAAGCGCGCCGCTTCATCCAGAGTCCGACCCTGGACGATCTCGGTCAACAATGAGCCGCAGGCGATGGTCCAGCCGCAGCCGTAGGCCCGAAACCGGGCGGCGACAATCGTGCCGGTTTCGTCGATGCGCAGATGCAGGTGCAGGATCGCGCCGCTGACCGGTTCGCCCACCAGGGCCACGGCCACGTCCGGATGATCCGCATTCAGTTCGCCGACGTTGCGCGGGCGTTCGAAATGGTCCCACGCCGCCGCGCTCAGGTCCAACATGGCCCGTTCACTCCACGGTTGCGCCGTTCTGACGCAGTTTGACCGTGGCGTTCGGGTTTTGCTCGGGCCAACCTTCCGGACCGACGGCCGAATGCAACTCGCAGCCGTTCAGGTCGGGCAGGCGCAACTCGCCCGGTTCGATGCCGGCCTCGCGCAGCGCCTGGCAGAGTTGGCGGACGGTGCGGTCCAGGGCGTGAATGTGGTCCAGCATCTGGTTGATGGCGTGCGCCTCGGGATCGGGCATGTCGGGCGCGGCGCCGTAGGCGTTGAAACCCAGTTTGCGGGCGATTTGCTGGCGTACGTCATTTTCGCCAGCGCTACCCGCCGCGACCACCCGCCCCGGCACGCCGACCACCGTGGCGTGGGCCGGCACTTCCTTGACCACCACCGAATTCGAACCGATCCGGGCGTGGTCGCCGACCGTGAACGGGCCGAGCACCTTGGCGCCGGCGCCGATCACCACATGGTGGCCGAGGGTGGGATGGCGCTTGCCCTTCTGCCAGCTGGTGCCGCCCAGGGTGACGCCCTGATACAGGGTGCAGTCGTCGCCGATTTCGGCGGTTTCCCCGATGACCACGCCCATGCCGTGATCGATGAAGAAACGCCGGCCGATTTTCGCGCCCGGGTGAATTTCCACCCCGGTCAGCCAGCGGGCGATAGCCGAGAAGAAGCGCGCCAGCCACCTCAGACCCAGCTTCCACAAAGCGTGATTGGCCCGGTGGAACAGCACGGCGTGGACACCGGGATAGGAAGTCAGGATCTCGAAGATGTTGCGCGCCGCCGGGTCGCGGTCGAACACGCAGGTCAGGTCTTCCCGCAGACGTCGCCAAAATGCCATGGTCAGGGGGTCCGGACGGTTGGGGGGAAGGAGTCGCACGCGATACGGCGATGAGGGAAGGAGTATAAACGCTTTACGCCTCCAACCGCCGACGCAATTCCGCCTCTTCCGCCAGCGCGGCGAGCAAGGACTCGGCGCTCAGGGCTTGGCCGAGCAGGGTGGCGCGCCGCCGGACCGTGGCGAAATCACCCAGGGTCAGCGCCCCCAATCCCCAGAGCCGGGTCAGTAATTCGTCGGATAAATCTCCATCCGGCAAGGTCCTCGCCTCGCTCAGGGCATGGCGGAAACAACGTTCGGTCTGTTCGGCGGCCAGCGGCCAGAACCGCGCCTTGACATCGAAGCGCCGGCGCACCGCCGCGTCGAGATCGTCCACTCGATTAGTGGCGCACAGCAGAATGCCGTCGAACTGCTCCATCCGCACCAGTAGTTCGTTGACCTGGGTCACCTCCCAGGTTTGGTGCGCGTACTGACGGCCGCGCAGGAAGGAATCGGCTTCGTCGAGCAACAGCACCGCGTTGCTCTGCCGGGCCTCCTGAAACATGCGGGCGATGCGCTCTTCGGTGCCACCCACCAATGGGTTCAGCAGGTCGGAGGCGGTGCGTAGCAACAGCGGCCGATCCAGGGTACGGGCCAACCAGGCGGCGAAGGCGCTCTTGCCGGTTCCCGAGGGTCCGTACAGACAAATCCGGCCCTGCCCCTGTCGGGTCAAACCCTGTACCAAACCGGGCAGGTCACAGTCGCAGTTGATCAAACTCGGATCGTAATCGTCGGCCAGACCGACCGCCGCCGACCGGAGCAACGGCTCGCCATGGTGGGAGGCGATCAGGGCGTTATCGAGCACTCGGCCCAGCAAGGCTTCGCCGCGCTCGGCGAAGACATCCGGCAGCAGGTGCGCCAGCCGCGCCGCTTTTTGGATCAGCGCCGGGCTGAGATGGGGGTTTTCCGCCCGCTCGCTGACCCAGCGCGGGGAGACCGCCAGTTCGCCCAAGTGGCGACGGATGATCCGCTCGCGCACCGGGCGGGGCGGAATATCCAGGGCAATGTGCAGGTCGAAGCGGCGCAGAAAAGCTTCATCGATGGTGTCGATGCGGTTGACCACCCAAATCGTCGGGACCGGATTCTGCTCCAGCACACCGTTCAACCAGCCCTTGTTGACCCCGCTGTCGCGGTGGACCATGAAAAAGGGCAGTTCCAGCTCGCCGCCTTCCGAAAGGACGTCACCGGCCTCGTCGAACAGCAGGGCGCACTCACGGCGCCGGGCGAGCAGGTGCTGGGCCAGACAAAAGCGGGACAGACGCCGGCGGGCGTTGAGCGGGTCTTCGTCTTCGTCGCTGGCCTGCACCGTATACAGGGCGGCGCCGGCGGCCTGCCCCAGCGCCAGGGCCATTTCGGTTTTACCAGTGCCGGGCGGGCCGTAGAGCAGAAGATTGACGCCCGCGGCGCCGCCGGTCGCCGCCTGGGCCAGCAGGCGGCGGGCCAAGTCGAAATCCTCGGCCAGGTGGGAGAAATCGTCCGGCGCCAGGGTTGAGACCCGCGCGGGCGTGATGTAATTCTGGAACAATGTGGCGGTGTCGAGTTGCTCGCCCAGCAACAGTTGCGGCAAGCGGTCGAGAATGTCCAGCTTGGCGCGCAAGTGATAGGTGCTGTTGTCGTCGATCCGGATCAGGCCGGCGCGGGCCAGCAGCCCGCCGGGCAGCAGGGCGCGATGCACGGCCTCCGCGCGTACCCCGAGCATCGCCGCCAGAGCCGCGCAGGCGCCCCGGCGGGTGAATTCGCCCAGCGGCTTGAGGGCGGCGTGCAGGATCGGGTCGAGGTGCAGCATGGCGACCAGCAACAACAACTCGCGCTCCAGCGGCGCCAGGCCCAGGGCGTTGGCGATGGCGGCGGCGTTGCCGAACGGCGGACGCGGGTCGTGAGGTCGTCGCTCCGTCTCCAGTTTGTCCAGTTGCCGTTGCAGGGTTGCGGCGATCGAACCGCGCAGGGTGATGCCGAGCACCGGCAACAAGCGCCACTGGCGGTTTTGGCGCAGGTGGCGCTCGCTTCGTTCCTGGCGGACCTTGAGCCAGGCGCGCAGGACCCACCGCCGCCGCGCGAGCGGATATTCCGGGCTGAGATAAGCCAGCTCGTCGAGGAGGGCTTCGATGTCGTTTTCACATTCCAATTCGTAGCTCTCCAGGTCGTCATCCAGACGCTCCTGGAACCATGAATCGGCGCTGTCGCCGCCGTTTTCGGCCAAGCCCAAGGCTTCCCGCTCTTCCTGGGTCAGTTCTTCGAAGTTGAATCCGGTATCGCGCTGCCGCTTGGCCATGTTCCGTTCTCCGCGTCGCCGGCAACTGAGTTGCCGCGATGCCATGATAAGGTTTACTTTACTGTCTTGCGAGATCGCCAACTCTCCGAACGCGACGAGATTTGGCGCATATTTTTTGGGGTGTCAGTTCCCCGGAAAATTCAAGTATATTGTCATCTTTATCGTCATTTTCCCGCGAGCGCGGGAGGCAATAGGATAAACGAATGTTGACGAAGGCCGTTTGAGGATAGCGACCATGAAACCGTGGATGCATGAGGATGTGATCAAGACTTGGACCGATGCGCAGAAACGCCTCTGGGAAAGTTTGTGTTCGGCCGTGCCGTTCCAGCCGCCGGCTGGGGTCGAGGCTTGGCGGGATACCTATCTCAAGAATCTGGCGACCTGGGAGTCGGCGGTCAAACAGACTCTCAACCAGGAAGCGACCTGGGTGGAGCAATGGGTGCAAAAGGTGGCGCGCGAGAAGGGAACCCCGGAAATGGTGGCGACCTGGGTGCGGCAGATGGAGGAAGTCTTGCAACGCTGGATCCTGTCGCAGAATCAATGGTGGGACGAGTATTTTTCGGTGTTGCGCCGGGGTGGTTTTGTGTATCCCGAGCCAATGAACCCGCAACCAGCGGCCGGCTCCGGCGCGGCGACCACCAAGGAACCGACGCCCGCCGGCGCCGCGCCGGTCGCCGACCCGCCGGTTTCCGCTGTCGAGAGTGTGGAATCGACCTCCGCCACCGAAGCGCCGCCTGGCGAGAGTACGCCGATATCCGACCTCGCGTCGATCCCGGAAGCGCGGGACGATCTCCAACTCATCGCGGGCATTGGACCCGCCATGGAAAAAAAACTCAACGCCTGCGGCGTCTTCACGTATCGAGAGTTGGCCATGCTGAACGATCAGGATATCGAGCGTATTGAGGCCGTCATCAAGTTCGCGGGTCGGGTGCGTCGTGAAGACTGGGTCGGTCAGGCAAGGGCACAATATTTGCGAAAATATCAGAAGTCGTTGTAATCGCCCGGCGGCCGGACCCATCTGGTCCGGTCGCTATTTCGGTGTTTGACCGAGAACCTGTTTGGTGGGGGGCTGGACACGCGTCTGGATGAACTGGGGATGAGTAAACCTTTCTATAATGGGTATAGCGATCCACGCCGCTACGGCAGCGTCCCCCCTACCGGATTCGGGCGGGGATTCGCGCGCGCCGTCGGTGAACTGACGGGTATGACCGACGTCCGGGACGTGGTTCCGTTCCCGCGCACCCCCGCAGCGCGGATTTCTAGCGGACCGTTCCGCGCCACCCTGGGTTTGCCGTCATGATTACCACCTCTCGTCCGACCACTACGCCGCCGTCCAGAAGCGGTTCCCGCCGCGCCAACGCCCTGCCATCCGGTCACTTGCTGGATGAATACCGCGTCGAGGCCATTTTGGGCGCGGGCGGTTTCGGGGTGACCTATAAGGCGTTGGATACGCACCTGGAGACTTGGGTCGCCATCAAGGAATACTTTCCGGTTGAATGGTCGTTCCGCGACGCCGACGGGGTGACGGTCCATCCTAACACCCAAGGTCAGACCAGCGCCCTGGAAGGACAGGAATCGGATTATCTCTGGGGGCTGGAGCGCTTTCTCGACGAAGCACGGGTGTTGGCGCAAATTCAGCATCCTTACGTGGTGCGGGTGAAGCGCTATTTTCGCGCTCACGGCACTGCCTATATTGTCATGGATTACGAGGAAGGCGAGCCGTTAAACGTGATCCTGGGGGATGACGAGATCCTCGACGAGAGTCAGGTTCGCGGGTTGCTGGAAGATGTTTTGCCAGCCCTGCAGGCCGTTCACGAACAGGGGTATTTGCATCGCGACATCAAGCCGGCCAATCTCTATCTGCGGTCGGCCGATCATCGGGTCATGCTGATCGATTTCGGCGCGGCGCGCGTGGCGGTCGGCCGCCATAGCAAGAGCGTGACCAGCCTGGTCACGCCGGGTTATTCGCCGCCGGAGCAGTATACGACCCGCACTGATCGCTACGGAACCTGGACCGATATCTACGCCCTCGGCGCCGTGTTATATCGTTGTGTGACCGGTCAGGTGCCGATGGAAGCCGCCGAGCGCATGCTCGACGACCAGATGGAGCCGGCGATTCAGGCGGGCGAGGGTCGGTACAGCACCAATTTGCTGCGGGTGATCGATCGGGCGCTGGCGGTGCGGCCGGAAGAGCGATTTCGCACCGTGTCCGAGATGCAGATCGCGTTGGGTGGCGCGCGGGACGAGGACAGCGACGAGACGGTGATCATGGCGCCGATTTCGCTCAACCTCGGCGCGCCAGCGGGGGAACCGAGTCGGCCCCCGCTAACCAGTCGTCCGGTTCCCCCGTTGGCCGAACCAGGAATCGAGATTGGCGCGCTGGAGATCACGCAACTCCCCGTTGGCCATCCCCCGCCGGCGAGCGCGCCGCGCGCCGCCCCGCGGCATTCCAAACCAGCGGGGGCTCCCGGGCGCCTTCCGCCGTCGCGACTACTGATGGGAGGGGTGGCCGTGGCGGCGCTGGCGGCGCTGATCGTCTGGTTTTGGCCTTCCACGCCAATCTCAGAACCAACGCCGCCGCCTTACAGCTTAAACCAGCCCGACTCATCGGTGGAACGAACCGCCGATCGCGAACCTGCGGCGCCCGATCCCTCCGCAACCTCCGTTCCCGAATTCGCTCCTCCGGAAGCCACGGTCGATGCCTCGCCGGCCGAACCGTCGGTGGTCGTGGAGCCGTCCGCGTCGCCGGCGCCCGGTAGCGAAGCCGGGTTTCCGATATCGCTTTCTGAAACGCCCGCCTCGGGAGTGGTGGAGCCGGAAGCCGATTTCGTCGTTACCGAACCGGATGCCTCGGACCCCGAACTGGCTCGGGATGTGGAACCCGAATCCTTGCCGGAACTCGACGACGCAATTGCGCAACCCCTCCCCGACCCAGCGGCTCGGGGTGCGGCGGAGCTAACCGAGAGTCCGGAGGAACCGGCCGCCGCGGGAATCGCTGGCGGACTGCCAGCGGCGGCCGCGGTTCCCGCCGCCAAGCCGCGGTCTGGGACGGCGTCCAAACCGGTCGCCGACCGGAAGCCTCCACCACGCAGGGCGACCACCCAGTCGCGGCCCCGGAAGGCCGGTCAGGGGAAGACCGAACCCCGACCGATTGTCATAACGCCGCCCGAATGGCGAGAGCGATCCCGCGCTCGAACGCCGAGTAATCCCTGGCAATCTCCCTCTGATACGGGGTTCAATCAGAAATGAACTTCACGTTTTGGCCTTTTACGCGGCGGCGCGGTCGGCCGGAAACCATTCTGGCGCGGGCGCGGTTCATTCGTACCGATGTGGTGGGCAAGGGTGATTTGCGATTACGATCACCCCTGTGCCGACTGGGTCGGATGTCCGATAACGACCTCTGTTTCGAGAACGATTCCGTTTCCAGCCACCATGCCGAGGTTTATCATCTGCCCGATGGATCGTTCCAGATTTGCGATCTCGATTCCACCAACGGGACGTGGGTGAACGGCCAGCGGATTCAAAACCAGGTCCTGAACAGCGGTGATGTCGTGGAATTGGGCGAAGTCCGGCTGCATTTTCGGGGTGATGAGGGCTGACCGGATCGGCGGTCCTGGACACCGGAACAGAATCAGGCAAACAAGGATACATGCACCATGCCGCTTTATCGTGGTTTGTTCGGAAAGGGATCGCCACCGCCGGCCGAGGATCCGACGCGGCGGATCGTTCGGCCTGGGACCGATCAGGCCGATGGGAAAGCTTCGTCGACCCCGGATTCGGCTCCAGCGACGGAGGGTCATGATGGCGCCGCCAAACCGGCGGCGGCCTCCGTCGGGGCGACTCGTCTGATCATGCGTTCCAAACCGGCTCCAGCGCTCAAGCCACCCACCGAGTCCGCGTCAAGGCCAGCCACGAATCCGCCCGCGCCCGCGCCGACCGCGGTGGCGATCCGCGATCCCCTGGCCAATCCGATCATTGGGTGGCTGGCGGTGGTTGCCGGTCCGGGACTGGGTGAGATCCTGCCGCTGGGCTACGGGGTCAACGATATCGGCCGGGGCGCGGATGTCCGAGTCCAACTGAACTTCGGCGATGAGACCATCACTGGCGGCGACCCGGCCATCTCGATTTACGCCGCCATTATCTATACCGCGCGCACCCGCCGCTTCTATCTGCAGGCGGTAGCCGCCGAGACCTGGCTGGACGAGCGAGCGGTGAGCGGATCCATGGAGCTAACCGGCGGCGAGACCTTGCGCCTGGGGCAGACCCACCTGCGGTTCGTGCCGTTGTGCGGTCCGGATTTTGACTGGCGCGCTGGTGGTTGAGGCCGGGAGGATCCATGGGAGCTTGGGTTTATGATGCGGGGATCGGCCAGGGTCGCCGCGCCCGGCAGGAAGATGAGTACGGCGTGTTCGAATTGCCGCCGGAGCTGGATGCGGGAGATTTGCTGCTGGTCTTGGCCGATGGAATGGGGGGCGAGCAGGCGGGCGCCCGGGCCAGCAACCTGGCGGTTCGGAGTTTTATCGAAACGTATGATCAGGTAGTTGCCGATACCATTCCGGGGCGACTCGAGGATACGTTGCTGCTCGTCAACGACCGGATCGCGCTGGAAGTGGCGACCGATCCACGCCATCTGGGTGGGATGGGTTGTACGCTCGTGGCGGTGGTGCTGGCCGATGAGGGCGTGTACTGGATCAGCGTGGGCGATTCGCCGCTCTGGTTGTGGCGGCGGGGCCGGCTGCGGCGCCTGAACCAGGATCATGCCTACCGCAGCGTCCTGGCCCATCACGTTAGCAATGGGGAGATGAGCGCCGCGGACGCCGCCCGTCACCCCGACCGCAATGCGCTGATCAGCGCCCTGACCGGCGACAAACTGAGTCTGGTGGATCTGCCGCGCCAGGCTTATCCACTCAACAACGGCGATCAACTCCTGCTGGCGAGCGATGGGGTGTTGACGCTCGCCGAGCGCGAGATCGCCGCCGTGCTGGCCGGCGGCGTTCCCGGCGAAACGGGACCTTGCCAGAGGCTGCTGGCGGCGGTGACGGCCCGCCAGCACGCGACGCAGGACAACACGACCGTCCTGTGGATTCGGTCGGCGGGTTCGCCGGCGAAGGTCTCGCTGTGGCGTCGTTGGTGGTATCGTCTGGAGGGAAGCTGGGCCGGGGAGCGGGTTTCCTAGCCGCAACAGTCGGCGATCCGCGTCGCGCCCAGCCAGCCGAGCAGATCGGCCGGCTGTTCCAGAAAACCGGCGGCGCCCCATTCCTCGGGCCGGTCCTCGGCCCCGAGATAGCCGAATCGGGCCACCAGCGTGGTCAGTCCCGCTTGGTTACCCGCCCGCACGTCCCGCTCGGCGTCGCCGACGTATAGCGAACGTTCGGGCGTCGCGCCCACCTCCGCGCAGGCATACAGCAACGGCTCCGGGTCCGGCTTGCGCTTGGCGAGCGTATCGCCGCTGACCACGCAGGCCGCCCGCGCCCGGAGCTCGAGCGCCTCCAGCAAGGGTTCGGTCAGCCAACCCGGCTTGTTGGTGACGACGCCCCAATGAATGCCGCGGGCTTCCAGATGGATCAATACCTCGCTCATGCCGGGGAACAGCGCGGTATCGATGGCGATGGCCGCGCGATAGAGCTCCAGGAGCCGCTGGTTGAGTTCGGCGTACAGTGGGTCGGCGGGTTCCAGCCCGAAGCCGAGCTTCAGCATCCCCGGCGAGCCGTGGGAGACCGTCGGCCGAACGGTCTCGGCGGACAGTGGTTCGCGGATGCCGCGCTCGCGGCGCAGCCGGTTCAGCGCCGCCGCCAGATCGGGCGCGGTGTCCAGCAGGGTGCCATCCAGGTCGAACAGCACACAATCCGGCGTCGGCGAGGGTAAGGGCGGAAGGTTCATGCCAGTTCGTCCGGCCGGCAGTGAACCATATAGTTGACCGCGACCCCGGGTCCCAGCCAGTAGCGCTGGGTCAGTGGATTGTGATGCATGCCGGTGATGTGGCGAAGGGTCAGCCCGGCGGCCCGGGTCCAGCCGTCCAGCTCCGAGGGACGGATGAATTTACGATAGTCGTGGGTGCCCTTGGGCAACATCCGCAGGACATACTCCGCGCCGATGATGGCGAACAGATAGGCTTGGGGATTGCGGTTGATGGTGGAGAAAAAAACGTGGCCCCCCGGTTGGACCAGACGGGCGCAGGCCACGATCGTCGAGGCTGGATCGGGAACATGCTCCAGCAGTTCCATGCAGGTCACCACCTCGAAGCTGGCCGCTTCGCGTTCGGCCAGTTGTTCGGCGGTGATGCGCCGGTAATCCAGCACCGCGCCGGATTCCAGTTGGTGGAGTTGCGCGACCGCCAACGGGGCCTCGCCCATGTCGATGCCCAGGACCTGAGCGCCGCGCAGGGCCATGCTTTCGGCGAGGATGCCGCCGCCACAGCCGACATCGAGCACCCGCCGGCCGGCCAGCCCGCCGGCCCGCTCCTCAATGTAGTTCAGCCGCAACGGGTTGATGTCGTGCAGGGGTTTGAACTCGCTGTCGGGGTCCCACCAGCGGCTGGCGAGCGCCTCGAATTTGGCGAGTTCCTGTTCATCCACGTTGAGCTTCGCGGTCGTCATGGGCGATTTTCACCTTGCTGGCGGGTGGGAATAGGGAGGATTCACGAAGGGTTGGAGCGACGGGCGATGGATTTTACGCCCGGCGCCCCTCGTGAATTTTTCCCCGCCAGCCGCGCGCGCGCCGGACGGTGTCGTCCAGATCCAGGGTCGTCAGCCGGTGGTCGGCGAGCAGGCGCCGGCCGGCGACCCAGACATCGGTGACCTGATGGCGGCCGGCGGCATAAACCAGTTGCGAAATCGGTTGATAAACCGGTTCGGTTTCCGGCTGACCTAGATCCACGGCGACCAGGTCGGCGGCTTTGCCGGGTTCCAGCGAGCCGGTTTCGGCGCCCAGCCCCAGCGCTCGGGCGCCGTTGAGGGTGGCCATGCGCAGCACTCGGGCCGCTGGTAACGCGGCGGCGTCGCTGGCCACTGCCTTGCCCAGCAGGGCGGCGGTGCGCAGTTCGCCGAACATATCGAGGTCGTTGTTGCTGGCGGCGCCGTCGGTGCCGAGGGCCACGTTGACGCCAGCGGCATCGAGCCGGGCGACCGGGCAAAAACCACTGGCCAGTTTGAGATTGGATTCCGGGCAGTGCGCGACGTGGACGCCGGCTTGCGCCAGCCGGTCGATTTCACCAGTGGTGAGTTGGGTCATGTGGACCGCCAACAGGCGCGACGACAGTAACCCTACCTGTTCCAGTCGATCCAGCGGCCGGCAGCCGTGGCTGGCTTGAAATTCAGCGACTTCGGTGGCGGTTTCGTGGATGTGGATATGGACTGGAACCTCCAGTTCTGCCGCCAGTCGACCGATCCGCTCCAGCCCGGTGGGCGAGACCGTGTAGGGGGCATGGGGAGCGAAAGCAGTATGGATTTGGGGGACTGTTCGCAGATGCTCGCGCAGCGCCAGCCCTTTATCCAGATACTCGTCCAGGGTTTGGGCGTAGGGGGTCGGAAAATCCAGCGCGATCAGACCGATACAGGCGCGCATCCCGCAGTCCCGCGCCACGGCGGCGGTGACTTCCGGGAAGAAGTACATGTCGTTGAAACAAGTGGTTCCGCCGCGCAGCATTTCGGCGATGGCCAGTCGGGCGCCGTCGCGCACGAAGTCGGGGCCCACCCAGCGGGCCTCGGCGGGCCAGATGTAGTCCCGCAGCCAATCCATCAGCGGCAGATCGTCGGCGAAGCCGCGCAGCAGGGTCATGCTGGCGTGGGTATGGACGTTGATCAACCCGGGAATCAGGACGTGCCGGTCGAGGCTGAGGCAAGCCGCGGGAGCGAAACGGGTCGCCGCCTCGTCCCGAGGCAGGATGGCTAGAATACGGCCGTCCTCGATCGCCAGGGCGTGATGCTCCAGAACC
>JAWOHQ010000308.1:0-2743 GCA_046485105.1 Candidatus Competibacteraceae bacterium
CATGCACGATGGCTCCATCGCCACCCTGGAGGAGGTCCTCGATCACTACGCCCGCGGCGGACGGCTGATCGGCGAAGGCCCGCTGGCCGGCGACGGGGCGAAAAGTCCGTTCAAAAGCGAACTCATCATCGGTTTCAGACTGACTCCACGGGAAAAAGAGGATGTGATTGAGTTTTTCAAGAGCCTCACCGACTTGGAGTTTCTCTGCGATCCGCGCTTCGTCGACCCCTTCGGCAACTTCGAGCGCCATTCCCGCTGCTATTGATAAATCTGGAGAGCGTCGTTCATGTTCGATTCCCGACAACACCGGTCCAACCCATCGCCACGAGCCGAGCATCCTCGCAAAACCGGTTCCCGTTATCGCGTCGCGAGCCTCGCGCTGGCCCTGGTCCTGATCGCGCCACTCCCCGATAATCCGTTCATCCCGTCGGCAGCCTACGCCCACGGGGGTGGCGGAGGCGCCGGCGGGGGTGGCGGAGGCGGCAAAGGGGCTGGGATGGTCCGGAAAATACCGGGTGATGGCCATGGCAAGAGTGGCCGTGGTTTCCAGGGAATGAAATGATGAGAGCGATTCTGCACGTTGCGCTTCTACTGATTTTGGCGCTCACCGCCGGATGCGCGGGCTTGAGCGTCTTGGGTAAAGCGGATGGTTACGGCGCCGTGGCCTACGCGCCGAGCACTCAGGATTGGCGCCTCCGCTGGGAGGCGGTGGACCCGCAACGAGCGCGAGAGCGGGCGGTGGCGGATTGCGTCGCGGTGGATTGTCGGGTGGTATTGGAATTCGGACCGGGGCAATGCGGTACGCTGGCCTTGGGCGATCCAGGGTTTGGCGTCGGTCTCGGCGATACGCCAGCCGCCGCCGAAAGCGCGGCGCTTGAGGCGTGCCGGCTTCAGGGGCAGGGTTGCCGGGTGGCTCCCGCCGAGTGTAACCGCCGCGCCAAGTCAGAATCTTGAGCGCACGATGGGATTCACCATGAAACCGTGGCGATATTATTCGGCCCTGGCGGCCTTGATGCTGCTGGGGTTGCCGTTCCTGGCCAGCGGCCACGGCTATCGATTGGGCGATATCCGAATCATCCATCCATGGGCCACGCCATCCCAGGCGACCATGGGCGCCGGTTACCTGGTGCTGAGAAATCGGGGCGCCAAGGATGATCGGTTGCTTTCGGCCTCGTCCGCCATCGCCGCCAGAGTGGAACTGCGCGCACCCATGCAGGACTCGGGCGAGCCAGCTCAAGACAGCGGTTCGGCAGCCGCCATCGTCATCCCCGCCGGCGCGGAAACTCGCCTGGAACCCGACGGGTTGCACCTTCAGTTCATCGATCTCCAACAACCGCTGGAAGACGGTCGACGGTTTTCCGTGACGCTCCAGTTCGAAACCGCCGGGTCCATAACCGTGGACATGACGTACAGCAGACGGCGCAAGACTCGATCTATTGAGATTGGGAATTCGCAGGACTTCCCTGCCTTCCCTGCCTTCCCTGATTACCGCCAACCCTGCTCGATCAGCGCCGCTTCCTCCTCGGGACTCAGCGGCCCATCGACCATGAGTTGCTGGATCACGGTATCGAAGCTGGCGACCTCGCCGCCCATCGCCGGCACGTACTGACTGGGGTCCGCCGACGGGTCGCCGCCCAAGGTCGGAGCGATGAGCTGACTGGCCATCAGCGCCTGCGTTTGCCAGGCGCCGTGCGCCCGGCAGGCGACGCCGTAACTCACCTGCGACCCATCGGGAACCCGCAGGCTGCTCTCGAATTCCCGACAGAAACGGCCGCTTTTATCCCGGAACGTCAACAGCGGCAGGATGTCCCGACCGACCCCGTCGCCGGGTTCCCGGCGGGCGAAAGTGGCGCCGCTGGCGGTGGTTTCCAGCGCCTCATTCAGCAAGGGGTCAGCGGTCGCTACCCACACTATGGGCTCCAGCGCGCTCGACCGCCATTGGGCGGTCAAGTAACCCGCGCCGGTACCGACCAGCAGCGCCACCGCCGCCGCCTGCGCCCAGGCGGTTTGGGGCAAGAAGCGAGACCAGGCGCCGCGCCGGGCCAGGCGAATATCGCGAACCTTCCCGGCGGGTGGCGCGTTGACCGCCGCCAGCAATCGTTCCGGCACCGGTTCGCGCAAGATGGGATCGAACGCACCGCGCAGGGCGGCCGCGCTGTCCTGGAACATCTGTACCGTGGCGCGCGCCTCGGCGTCCTCGGCTAATAAAGCCTCGATCTCCGCCGCGCGCCCCGGATCGAGTTCGCCATCCACGTAAGCCATCAGGGTTTCCTCATCGAGTTTCGTCATGTCACTTGCTCCCTCGGGCCAGCGTCGCGGGTTTGGTTTCCAGCAGTTCATGCAGGCGGCGCCGGGCGCGCGCCAGGCGGCTCATCACGGTGCCGACCGGCACTTCCAGCACCGCCGCCGCTTCCTCGTAAGACAGTCCGTCCACCGACACCAGGGTCAACACCAAGCGTTGCTCTTCGGGGAGTTGTTCCATCGCCCGGCACACCACTTCCAGGGTATTGCGCACCTCGCTCGTATGCCGTCCGTTGGTCCCGACCAGCGGTCCGGCCTCGTCCAGCTCCACCTGTTCGCCGCGCGCCTGCTGGCCTCGCCATTGATCGATCCAGATCGTCTTGATGATCCGGAACATCCAGCTATCCAGTCGGGTATCCGGTTGCCACTGGTGCAGCCGGCTCAGCGCCCGCTCGCAGGCGGCCTGCACCAGATCGTCGGCATCGTCGCGCGAGCCGGTCAA
>JAWOHQ010000310.1:0-2878 GCA_046485105.1 Candidatus Competibacteraceae bacterium
GGGCGAAACGCTGCCCGACAAGGTGGTCCGATCCGAGGAGATCGCGAGTCATGGTTACGCGTTCTCCATTTGCCTGAACCTGCCGCCGCTCAGCGCGGTGGCGCTGAAACCGGCGCCGCTGGCTATTTTGGAGAGTGATGAAGTCGTCAGCTAAATTTATGGAATAACCGTCCCATGGGCGAATAGAGGAGCACCATCATGAGAAAGTGGCTGGGTGGGATCGCGGTCATCGTGACGCTGGCGGCGGCGGGTTTCAGCGGCGCGGCGTACTGGTCGGGCATACAGGCGGAGCGTTGGTATCACGATATGCTGCGGGCGGGCGCCGGCAGTTCCGACATCCGATTCACCACCCTTCGCTACGAACGCGGGTGGTTCTCGTCGCATGCCGTCACCCGCGTCGAAATCGACAGCCGGGAAGATGACGCTTTGCAAGCGGCCGACCCCTCCTTCTCAATCCGGCAAGACATCTACCACGGTCCTTGGCCGATAGCCGGTCGGGGAACACCGGGGGTACCGATGGCCTGGGGCGGCGCCGTCGTGCGCGCCACTCTCGATCCGGACAGCAGCGCCTGGACCCGCGAACTGGCGAAATGGTATGGCGCGCAAGAACCGCTGGTCGCCCTCTCTCGCGTGGGCTTCGACGGCGCCAGCGACACCCAGATCACCATGCCGCCGCTGAACCTGAATGACGTCGAAGACCTGCAAAGCTTGAGTTTCGCCGGTCTGCAAGGCCAGTTTCATGCCGGCCCGCGTGGTGAGACCCTGCGGGGCGCGATGAGTGTTTCCAGCCTGGAGTTCGTGGGGCAACCGGAATCCAATGCCGATCGGCCCGCTGGCGGTGGCCAGATCAAGCTCAGCGGTCTCAGTTTGAATGCGAACCAGCGCAAGGGAGTCTTCGATCTGTGGTTCGGTGAATCCAGCTTCAGCATCGCCGAACTCAAGGTCCGGGATCCGGGCAACGACACGACATGGGTGGCTACCGGTCTGACCCTGATCGGTACGGCCGAGCCACAGGATGGACAACAGGTGGCCGGCGAGGTCGTCATCCAGGTCGGGAACATCTCGATGAACCAGCAGAGCGGCAAGGGTAGCTTGCGGCTGGCGCTGCGCAATCTGGATGGACCCACGATCATGCAATTGCAGCACTGGCAACAGCGGTCGGCCAGCCAGCCCGACGCTCCTCAAGTCCTAAACGAGCTGCTGGCGCTGCTGAAGACCCTGCTGCGCGGCAAGCCGGAACTGGCGCTCGATACGCAGGGCAGTCTGACCCAGGGCGAGTGGATGGCCGGATTGACCTTGAATTTCCAGGATTTTGAAATGGATAGCTTGTTACAGGACCCGACTGGGGCGCTGGGTGCGCTGGAAAAAGGTCTGGCCGAGGCCGCGATCTCCCAGAGCCTGGTCGAAACTTTGCTGGCCGATCAATTAGAGGCGGAACTGCGCGCCCAAACCGGTGAAGAAGAGGAGCCGGGCGATGCGCGGACACTGCGGAGCATGGCGGAACAACAGGCCACCGAACAACTTCAGGGCTTGCTCGCCGCAGGCTTCATCCGGCTGGAGGGCGGACAGTATCGGAGCGTTGCGCGCTTCGCGGGCGGAAAGCTGTTCGTGAACGATCAGGAAATCCCGTTGGCGCCGTAATCCTCTCTTTGAAGGATGAAGGATGAAGGATGAAGGATGAACCGGCCATGAGTGAATTCGAAAAATCCCTGAGTCGATTACCCTCCGCCCTGCGCCCCGAAGTCGCTCAATACTGGGAGGTGTTTAACACCGCCGCCGCAGCGGCGGCGGTGACTCCGCCAACCGGCGCGGTGTTGGAGCCGTTGGTCGCGGTGTGGGCGGGCAGCGAATTCGTCGCCCGCGCCTGCATCCGCGATCCGGCCCTGCTGGCGGAGCTGTTGGCCAACGATGACTTGACCACGTCCTATGCGCCCGGCGATTGGGCGATCCGACTGGAGCGGTGGCTGGCGCAGGCTGCTGATGAGGATCAACTCGGTGTCGCGCTGCGCCGGTTCCGCCGCCGGGAGATGGTCCGGATCGCTTGGCGCGATCTGGCCGGACTCGCCGGGCTGGAAGAAACGCTGAACGACCTGACGGCCGTGGCCGAACACGCGGTCGACGCGGCTCTGGAAAGGCTGTATGACGGGCAATGCCAGCGCTTCGGTATCCCGTGCGACGCCGAGGGCCAGCCACAACGACTGGTGGTGCTGGGCATGGGTAAACTCGGCGGGCGCGAACTCAACTTTTCCTCGGACATCGATCTGATCTTCGCCTATCCCCGGCAGGGTCAGGCCGACGGCGCCCGCGCCATCAGCAACGAGGAATTCTTTCGCCGGCTCGGGCAGCGGCTGGGCAAAATCCTGGCAGAACCGACCGCCGAAGGTTTCGTGTTCCGGGTCGATCTGCGGTTGCGGCCGTTTGGCGATTCTGGACCGCTGGCCCTGTCGTTCGCCGCCTTCGAGGATTACTGCCAGAACCACGGTCGCGACTGGGAACGGTACGCGATGATCAAGGCGCGGGTCATCGCCGGCGACCGGGAAGCCGGCGCGCGGCTGCTGGAGGCGCTCCGGCCGTTCGTGTACCGCCGCTATCTGGATTACGGCGCTTTCGAGGCGCTGCGCGGGATGAAGGCCATGATCGCTCAGGAGGTGGAGCGCAAGGGCCTCCAACGCAACATCAAGCTGGGCCCGGGTGGCATCCGCGAAATCGAATTCATTGGCCAGGCGTTCCAACTCATTTACGGCGGGCGCGAACCTGCGCTGCGGGAACGCGGCATCTTGCGAGTGCTGGACACGCTGGGCGCCAGCGGCCGATTGCCGGACCCGGCGGTCGCCGCGCTGAAAGACGCCTACCGGTTCCTGCGCCGGGTCGAGAATCG